>CAJAQO010000037.1 GCA_903944085.1 uncultured Verrucomicrobia subdivision 3 bacterium | reverse complement strand
GCCCCCGGAATCATACCAACGAAACTCGGCACCCCGGCCGGGGTGCGGGAAAATGGCAATGACCCCAATGCCTTGAAACCTTCATCACCACAGCTTGGTTCATCATTTGCCCGACGGTCTTTGGTGAATATCCGCCGCCCCGACCGGGGCGGACGTTCGCGCGGGCGTCACCGGGGGCGTTGCCCCCGGCTAATCTCCGTCAGCCCTCCGGGCTGGGTGCTGCGTGCATAGTTCCATGGAAGGTTGTCACGGCTGGTTTCCATCAGTCCTCCGGATTGCCCGACTCGGCACGAACTGCCAGGCGGAAACATTCCCGAATTCTGCCCGGAGGGGAGACGGAAATTAGCCGGGGACAACGTCCCCGGTCATGCGCGCACAAAAATTCCGCCCCGGCCGGGGCGGCGGATCGTCACCAAAGAAACCGCTCGTCATATTCCACGCCGCTGCGTTTGAGCAGTTCCACATATTCTTCCTGAAAGGTCTTTTTGTGGTGGTGTTCCTCCTGGTGCGCGATGTAATTCCGAACCGTTTCGAGCAAGGACACGCTCACGGTGAAAGCGCCATAACCGTCCTGCCATTCAAATTCCTTTTCACCGATGGTGTCATGCACCCAGGCGGAGGAGGTTCGTTTCACATCCCGCAGGACATCGGCCAGCCGGTGCGTGGCGCGCATTCCCAGCAGCAAATGCACATGATCCGCGACGCCGCCAATGGCTTCGGGGATAATGTCGAGCGTCTTGGCTGCACCGCCGAGATAAGCGTGCAAACGCGGACGCCATTCCGCCGCAATCAGCGGACGCTGATGTTTGGTGCCAAACACGACGTGGTAATGAAGGCTTAAATGGGTTGAGGACATCGGTTCTTTCCCATACCCCTGCCGGGGTGCTGAGGTTCGGTTGTGCGGTTCCGGGGGCGTTGCCCCCGGCTAATTTCCAGCAGCCCTCCGGGCTGCTGGTTCGGATTCCAGCTTTGACGGATAGCGGACGCAATGGGTCGGCGGATTATTTGCAACGCCCGGTTCGTCATGCCTGGATTTTAAGCAGACGTGGTTTTGGCGTCAATATGGCATGAAAGAGGACTGACAAAGGACAAGCTTCGCCGGCGAACAAAGTCAGGTGATGAGTTCGGACAGCGCTTTCCCGCCCGTGGAAGTTCTTTTTCGGCAAGACATGGCTTTTTACTGCCCGAAGGGCAGATGGATATTAGCCGGGGACAACGTCCCCGGTCGGGGGACAATCGTCCCCGGTCATGCGCACACAAAAATTCCGCCCCGGCCGGGGCGGCGGATATTCACCAAAGACCGGCGTGCAAATGACGAAACGCGATGTAGTGATGAAGGGTTCGATGTATTGAGGTCATCGGCATTTTCCCGCACCCCCTGCCGGTGTGCCGAGGTTCGTGGGCCTGGTTCCGGGGGCGATGCCCCCGGCTAATTTCCAGCAGCCCTCCGGGCTGCCCGTCTCGGTGCGAACTGCCAGACCGGGCTGGCGACGCTCGCGTAAACTTCCTTCGCAAAATTCAACATGCCGATGTAGCCGGCGAGCGGTTCCTTGCGCTCGTGGTTGTGGTCGCAGAAACCGATGCCGAGTTTGTAGGCGATGGGGCGTTCTTTCACGCCGCCGATGAAGAGGTCCACGTCTTTCTCCAGGCAGAATTTCGCCAGCTCCAGCGGATTGGCGTCGTCCACGATGATGGTGCCGGGATCGGCCATTTCCTGGAGCATTTTGTAGTCGTCCTTGTCGCCGGTCTGCGAGCCGACGATGGCCGTCTCCATGCCGATGAGCCGCAACGCGCGCATGAGCGAAAACGCCTTGAACGAGCCGCCGACGTAAATCGCCGCTTTCTTGCCGATGAGCTTTTGTTTGAAGCGCAGCAGTTCGGGATAAATGGCGGCGACTTCCTCGCGCACGAGATTTTGCGCGCGATCCATGATCGCGGGGTCGTCCTTGAAAAATTTCGCGGCCTCGTAAAGCGCGGCGCTCATGTCCTCGATGCCGAAATAGGAAACGCGCTTGAACGGAATGCCGTAGTCGCGCTCCATCATTTTGGCGAGACCGGTCATGGAGCCGGAGCATTGAACTAAATTCAACTTCGCGCCATGCGAACGGCGGATGTCTTCGATCCGCGAGTCGCCGGTGAGACAGGAAACGACTTCGATGCCCATGCGCTTGTAATAGTCGCGCAGAATCCATGTTTCGCCGGCCAGATTGAATTCGCCGAGGATGTTGATGCTGTGCGGGCTGATGTTGGATATGTCGCCGGTCCCGATGAGCTTGAAGAGCGCGTCGCACGCGGCCTTGTAGCCGTCCTTTTTCGTGCCCTTGAAACCTTCGGAATGCACGCCCAGCACGGGAATGCCGGTCTTGGCGGCCACGCGTTTGCAGACGGCGCTCACGTCGTCGCCGATAAGACCGACGATGCACGTCGAATAAACAAACGCGGCCTTGGGCGAATGGTGCGCGATGAGTTCGAGCAACGCGGCTTCGAGCTTTTTCTCGCCGCCGTAGATGACATCCATCTCCTGCAAGTCGGTGGAGAAACTATTGCGGTGTAATTGCGGCCCGCTGGACAGCGCGCCGCGAATGTCCCACGTGTAAGCCGCGCAGCCCACCGGCCCGTGGACGATGTGTAGCGCATCAGCAATCGGATATAGCACGACGCGCGAGCCGCAAAAGACGCAGGCGCGCTGGCTGACGGAGCCGGCGACGCTCGCCTTGCCGCAGGCCATTGGCGTGGCGGCGGCACCCTCGCCGCCTTTCTGGACGACCTGCTTTTCGCGGCCTGGAAGCAGGTCAATCATTTAGTGGCACAGGCGTCTCGCCTGTGAGTTTTTGTTTAGGATTGGGCTCCGGTTTTGAAGCACACAGGTGAGACGCCTGTGCCACTGCGAGATTGCGGACTTCGCGGCTGTTCATGCGGAGCAACGCCCATTCGTCCATGACCTTCGCGCCGAGGCTGCGGTAGAAGCGGAAGGCGTTTTCATTCCAGCGGAGGGCGATCCATTCAAAACGTCCGCCTCCGATTTCCACGCCTATCTTGGCGACGGCTTCCAGCAAGGCGCGGCCGATGCCGCGCTTGCGAAACTCCGGGCGGACATAAATGTCATCGAGGAAAATGCCGGGCCGGCCGACGAAGGTGGAGAACGTGTGATAATAAACCGCGTAGCCGGCCGGAAAGCCGTCCACCCGGGCCAACAAGGCGGCGGCAACAGGACGCTCACTAAACAGCGCCGCACGCAACGAGTCGGCGGTGACTTCCAATTCCTGCGTCAGCCGCTCAAACTCCGCCAGTTCGCGGATCATCGCCAGGAGGATTGGCACATCCGTTACGGTGGCGGAGTTGATGGTGAACGGCGTCATGTCATTTGCCGCATTTGCATTCAGGATTGGCGCAGGGCACGGCGAGCAGGATGTCCGATGCCTTGATGACGGCGACGACGGGCGAGCCTTTTTTGAGCTTGAGCGATTTCGCGGAAGCCTTGGTGATGACGGCGACGACTTCTCCGCCGCCCGGCAGGACGACGGAGATTTCGGCGTTCACCGCACCGCTGATGATTTTGGTGACTTTGCCAACCAGTTTATTGCGGGCGCTGATGTTCATGATTTGTTATTGGATCAGCTCGAAGTTTTCCTCAGCGCACTCGCGGTCTTTGTGATCAAGCAGCGCGTTGTTGATCATTTCCATCAGGCGCAGCGCGCCCGTGTAGCCGACGCACGGGAAGTAGCGGTGTCCCATGCGGTCTAGCACCGGGAAGCCGAAGCGCACGAACGGAATGTTTTCCACGCGCGAGATATATTTGCTGTAAGTGTTGCCGATGATGAGATCCACCGGATTGTTCTTGATCTGCTGGTGCAGCTCGAACAGATCCACGTTCTGCTTGATCATGGCGTCGGGCGCATGACTGGCGAGCATGTCCGTGAGGCGTTGTTCAAAATGCTTGCCGGAGGAACCGGTGAACACATAAACCGGCTGCATGTCGAGCTCCACGAGAAATTGCGTGAGCGCGATGACGTGATCGGGATCGCCGACGATGGCCACGCGCTTGCCGTGGAAATATTGGTGCATGTCGCTCATGGCGTCGAGCAGGCGACCGCGTTCCTGGCCAATGCTGGCGGGCACATCCACGCCGCCGTGATTGCGGAGCGCGTGGATGAAGAGATCGGTGTTCGTCAGGCCGTAAGGCAATTCAAGCAATGCCGCGGGCACCTTGCATTTCTCGTCCAGCTCGATGGCGGCCGGATGCGAGGCGAAGTGGCCGAGGGCAATCGTGCCTTTGCTGTCGCCGGAAGATTTGATCTGCTCGATGGTCGCGCCGCCGCTGGGAAACATCCGGTATTGACCGTCCTGCGGCAAATCCAGCACGCCGCTGGTGTCGGGAAACATCACGGTCTTCACGCCCATTTCATTCACGATGCGCTTGAGTTCGCGCATGTCGGCGGGGTCAATGAAACCGGGAATGACGTTCAACTGTCCGTCTTCGTCGATTTGCGATTTGGTCTTGCCGCTGGATTCGGCCAGGTATTTCACCATGCCGGTGACCATGCTGGCAAAACCGGTGACGTGCGAGCCGACGAAGCTCGGCGTGTTCGCGTGGATGACGTATTTGCCTTCGGGAATGATTTTTTCCTCCTTGGCCTTTTTGATCATCATC
>CAJAQO010000036.1 GCA_903944085.1 uncultured Verrucomicrobia subdivision 3 bacterium | reverse complement strand
TTGTGGCGCAGCCGTCCACGGCTGCGGGTTCCGGCAGCGTCTCGCTGCCAGGACCAACCGTCCGCTGGATTCACGCGGCGAGACGCCGCGCGCACTGCCGGGCGCTGCTCTGTAGCTAAAGCACCGGCGAGGAGCAGGAAGGTTTTTGGTTTCACGGATTTATTTTAACGCAAAGATGCGGAGACGCGGAGAACAGTGGAAAACAAGTTGTCGTTGTTTCAGCCACGGGGTGGCGCGAGGTAGTAGCCCACGGTGAAACCGTGGGAACGTATTGGCAAAACGATTCAAGCCCCGGACGGGGCGGACGAAATGGGTTGTTGAATGGTGATTTTCTCTCGCTCCTGCCGGAGCTTGGTGGGTGCGTGGGCGATTAAACCCATAGCTGGCGCTATGGGCTACTGCCGGGCGCTGCTCCGCAGCTAAAGCACCGGCGATGAGTATGAAGGTTTTCGGTTTCAACGGCCGGATTTTAACGCAAAGCCGCCAAGACGCGGAGTAAATTCTTGTGCCCGTCAGGTTTTGACTCCGCTTCGAGTCCCAAAGCAAGTCCGGTGGACAGTGGAACTGCCGAAACAGCACAATTTGGAGCGGTTTCCTCAGGTGTAAAACCAGCTTCGTCATGTTACGGACGGCGTTCCTCACCTGATAGCCAGGTTTCCTCACTTGAGCCGGGCGATTCCTCAGGTGAACCAGCGGTTGCTTCAGGTGAGCGACGCGATCCACGGCTGTTGCCGGCCTCGACTCACCTGAGCCATGGACTTCCTCAGGTGAAGAATTGGCTCCATCAGGTGAGGCCGACCACGCTTCACCTGAAAAACCCCATGTCTCAGGTGAGGAACTGCGTTCTTAACCTGACGAACGCCATTCTTAACCTGACGAAACCCTCCCTAAACCATGTTTTTGCCGGGCAACCACGAGATTGGCAGGGATAAAACATGAGAAACCGGTGATTTTACATGAAACAGGGCTTCCGACACATGAAATATGGCTGCCGGCACATGAAGCAGGGCGGGCGACACATGAAGCAAGTGCCGGCTCAGCGGATCGCGCGGTGAAATCCATGGATTATTTGTAGGAGACGACGTGAGGAGTCTCAAACTGGTTTTCCGGCCACTGCATGAAAAGGCCGTCCGATAAGAGTTAGAGACTCGTCACCTCGTCTCCTGCAGGGGAATTGTTGCCCTCATCGCCGGCGAGGAGCAGGAAGGTTTTCGGTTTCCCGGCTTTATTTTAACGCAGAGACGGGGAGACGCGAGTAAACAGAACCGTCCCTTACCTCTGTGAAAATATTGAATAAGGTGGAACGACATCTTTGCGCTTTTGACGCCAGCGTTTGAAATTAACGGCTGTTGAATCAAGAAAAATAGAACCATCACGAAGTTTGGTCGTGCCAGCCAATGTAGTGTTGTAGGTTTCAGTGCGGCGACTCCCTGTGTCCGCATTGACTTTGCTGCCAACGTAAGTCCAATCGGGTTCAGAATGACCATGTCCGTTAAGCACGGCAAACATAAGGTGAATGAATCGGACGTTTCCCGTTTGCGGTTCAATTTGAAAACACGCGATGAGATGCCAGCCGGAATGCCCATTGTGGCTTTCGCCACCCTTGCCAATTTGAACGGTTGATTTCACTTCCAAGCCAGCCAGTTTGCCACCTTTCTCCACAGTCGCATTGACGAGGTCGGGATAGGCTTGGTGGGAATTATGTTTGTAGGGTGAATGGTCATTCAACGCATCACAAAAGACATTCGACACCAGTCCGCTGAAATTATTGCCCTGAATGTATTCCGGGAGCGGCTTCGCCCCGCTGATGAGCAAGTTGGCATTGATGCGCGCCACAATGCTTTGTGTGGCGTTCATCGCTGCTTCCAGATGGGCAATCTTCATGCCTGGCGGCAGCGGAACTTGTGGGCGAAAATAATCGTGATTTACAGTGATGCCAGATGCGGTTGGTTCAGGAGCAAACGCACCGGCAATCAATTGAGGCAACGGATAGACGAGTGCGTGGGCAAGAGATTCAAGAATATCAATCGTGAAATTCTCTCGACCGTTTTCCATGCCGGACAGATGCTGGTAGGTGATGCCGGTTTTATTGGCCAGTTGCTCTTGAGTGAGCTGTTTCTGTTCGCGGAGTTTGCGAAGAAAACGGCCGATAGTTGCTTTGGTGTCCATTTCGCCCATAGTTGATACATGTTTTTTGCTTGATTGTCTTTCGCCTATAGTTGAAATTGGTCTTCAGGTAAGAAATGTATCAAATCCACCATGCAGATTGTTTTGACTGGTTGCGCGGGTGCAAGCCGCATTCGCTCCATGCCGTGTGCACTGATCCGCCCTATGGCGTTTTGGAATTTACCGGGAAAGAGGTTGCCAAGCTTCGCGCCGGACGCGGTGGAGTGTGGCGGCTGCCTCCGACCATCGGCGGCAGCCAACGTGACCCGTTGCCTCGCTTTACGGTTTTGACTGACGCACAAAAGCTGGAGCTTCGGCGTTTCTTCCATGAATGGGGCAAGACACTGTGGCCGGCGCTCGTGCCGGGTGCTCATGTGTGCGTGGCTGGACATCCCATTTTGCAACACCTTGTCCAGGGCGCGATGACCAATGCTGGCTACGAAGTGCGGGCGGCGATTATGCGCCTTTATTTCAGCTTTCGCGGCGGGGATAGACCAAAACTTGCGGAGCGGGAGTTCCCAGAAGTTTGCGTGACACCAAAAGGCGCTTACGAACCTTGGATGCTTTTCCGAAAACCGATTGAAGAAAAGACGGTGGCCGAAAATCTACGCAAATGGAAAACCGGCGGGTTGCGACGGCTCTCGGTTGACAAACCATTGCCTGACTCAATTCCGAGCGGACGCACGCCCGGCCGCGAAGAAGCCATTTCAAATCACCCGTGTCTAAAGCCGCAATATTTTATGCGCGTCATCGTTCGTTCGCTCCTGCCACTTGGCGAAGGCACGGTGCTTGATCCGTTCATGGGTTCTGGCTCAACCGTCGCCGCCGCTGAAGCGGTTGGTTACGATTCCGTCGGCGTTGAACTGGACGAGGAGTATTTCAAGCTGGCCGAACGTTCCATTCCTCGACTCGCGGCTCTCTATCCCGATTTTACCGGTGAAGAACTTCAGATGAACGGTGACTATGGCTCGATTGAACGCGAGGACAAACAACAGTTGACAATGGTTCTTGCCGAAAAGAAAGCGCCTTATCGAACCAAACTTTCCCCAAAAACGCGGCGAAGCTGAATTGAATAGCTGGCGCTATGGGCTACTAGTGGGCGCTGCTCCGCAGCTAAAGCACCAGCGATGAGCAGGAAGGTTTTCGGTTTCACGGTTTTGGTTTAAGGCAGAGACACGGGGTTCAAAATCTGAACTTCTCGTTTTGCATAATCAAAATATTCTCCAGAATATCCAAGCAGGCTAAGCATGGTTTTATAGAAAAGAGTCCGAAGGCTTTCGCTCAAGATGTAAAGCTCGTCGGCATCTTCCTTTTCGCTGTGTCCGTGAACTTGTTTGCTCCTTGCCGCAGTCAACGCCATATTTTCTTTTTCTGTAGGTTGCCAACCCAATTCTTCAAAAAAGCGACGGGTTTTTGCACCAATTCCCATTTCAAATGAATCTTGAATTCGCCTCATCAGCGCTTCCAATGTCATTGCATTTTTCAATTGCTGCATTGATGGATTATTCATGCTTGCACTCACAAGTTTTGCGCGAATGCTATCGAAGTCTTGCTGTAATAGATTCAGGAATTGTTCTTTCGGTGTGAAATTGCCGTGCGACGCTGAATATGGTGAGTCGAACCAGGCTTTTGATAAAATTTCAATTCCACTTACCAGCATGGGAAGATTAATTCCAAGCGGCATTTCTTGAAACGTCCAATAACGCCAAAGGGCATGATCCAGTGCCAACGTGTCACGAAGATCCAAATAAACAGGCACAAGTTTGGTCAGGACAGCTTCGACAGCTTGATTTTTATGTCTGTGTATTCGCTCAATTGGAATTGGTGCGAAATCCGGCTTGGAGCACAGTGCTTGAACATTAATTCCGTGAGGATTCCAGCTCCTCAAAAGATACGGCAAGTCAGATTTAACTTTAACAGGTGAAAAATGCGCTTCGGTATCCCAGTTTTGCATGGAAAATTCAAGGCCTTCATCTGCGAAAGATGTGTCACCGATGTCAATTAATCTGCGCCCTAGAACAAAACTAACTATTTCTGTGATCGCCTTGCGTGTTTTCTCTTCGGGAATCAGTGAAAGTTTGGTCGAATACTCAATGGCAAAGTTTTTTGACCAGGAAGGTGCATATTCCTCCGGCACCCGCCTGATAATGAAAGAGAATTCTGGAAGTTGAATCCAAGCACAGCCAACATCAACACCGGGCGCGCTACTGCCAGCCGCAAGTCTGTAATTTTTGGGGCCTTCAATGGTTCGTGAATACCCTTTATCGTGTTGTCGAGAAATGCTTCTCGAAAAAATGCAATCACCTGGACCATTTAGAAACCAATCAATATGAGTAACTTCATTCCAAGTTCCAACAGCTTTCTGTTCGAAGGAATCTGTGTGGAGATTCAGACTAAACGAATTATTTTTATGTGTCCCAGATTCACAATCCACAAACGACTGAAGACCGCCAATGTAGCAGTTAGAAAAAATACCTTTGTAGCCATCACAATCGCCAGAAAAGTTAAATGCGCCAAAACGGAGATTTTGAATTTCGAGTTGCGGGCCAAATGGACTGTCAGTGAAACCTTGAACCTCGCAATAAAGCTCATAAGAATCACCACGTGCAATTGTTGCTGTGGAACTGCCTGAAAGAAGGTTCCCTGAATGTTCCAAGCGCGCGATTTTCTTTTTGGACTGCAACCCTTCCCATTCAAAAAGCGCATGGATAGTTTTCTTTGAGTCCATTAAGATTTTCTCCGGCTTATTTGAGTTGCTGAATCTGCCGCGTGATTTCAAACGCTAGGTCCAGCGCGCGTTTGGCGGATTCGCCGCTGACCATCGGGGTTTGCTGCGCGCGGACGCATTCGACGAAATGTTGCAGTTCCAGCTTGAGCGGTTCGTCCTTCGCAATCGGCACCGGCTCACGCACAATCTTCTTGCCGGCAAACTGGCTGACGATGGTGGAGTCTTTGCCAATGCCGAGCTTGGCGGCGAGCACCTTCTTCAGCAGCGAACTTTCTTCCTCGCCGTCGCGGGCGACGCGATAGATGAATCCTTCCTGCACGCGGTAATCGAGCGAGATGTAGCAGGGATTGGTCGGGCCGCTGAAGACGCGGATCTTGCGCATCCGCTCCGGGCTGACGCGGCTGGCGGTGAGGTTGGCCACGCAGCCGTTGGCAAAGCGCAGGCGCACGTTGGCGATGTCCTCGCTCTTGCTCAACACCGGAATGCCCACGCCGTCCACGCTGGTCACGGGCGATTTGACGAAGGCGAGCACCACATCGAGATCGTGAATCATCAAATCCAGCACGACGCCGATGTCGGTGCTGCGCGCGGGAAATGGCGAGAGGCGATGGCATTCGATAAACTTCGGCTCGGTGGCGACGGTCTGGAGAAAATTGAAAACGGGATTGAACCGCTCGACGTGGCCGACTTGGAGGACGAGATTCTTCTTCAATGCCAGTTCGCACAGTTCGGCGGCTTGCTCGGAGCTGTCGGTCATCGGTTTCTCGACGAGCACGTGTTTGCCGGCGGCAAGCAGTTGTTTGGCGATGTCGAAATGTGTTGTCGTGGGCGTGACGATGTTCAGCGCGTCGCTGGCGGCGGCGGCTTCGGCGATGGAGGCGAAGACGTGCAGCTTGTGTTTCTCCGCGATTTTGCGGGCGGTTTCCGCGTGCGCGTCGTAAATGCCGGTGAGTTCAACCTCGCCAGCGGCGTGGAGTTCGGAATAAATCCGGGCGTGATGTTGACCGAGCGAACCGGTGCCGAGAACGGCGACTTTGACTTTAGCCATGCGCGGAGTCTGCCATTGAACCGGCCTTCGGAAAATCAAAATTCCTCACGCAAAGGCGCAAAGCCGCAAAGAGCCTTTGGAAGTTGGAAGATTTCCCTTTTAACTTCGCGCCTTTGCGCCTTGGCGTGAGATTTCAATTTGGACTTTGGTTGTTTGAGTCATAAACTTTGCGCGTGCCAATTCTGTGTTACATCCTGACCGCGCTCGCCGCGTATCTGCTCGGCTCGATTCCGTTTGGCTTCCTTGCGGCGAAAGCCAAGGGCATTGACATTCGCGCCGTGGGCAGCGGCAACATCGGCGCAACCAACGCCATGCGCGTGCTGGGCAAGCCGGCGGGAATCGCCGTGCTGCTGCTGGACGTAGCGAAAGGCTACGTCGCGTGTGCTTTTCTGCCGCCAATAATTTACAACTGGCTAATTCCGCATTATTCAGGATTGTTCCGTTATTTCCAGGACACGCCGGTTGAATTTCAAATGCGGTTCTATGTGGTGGCGGGAATTTTCGCCGTGCTCGGCCACAATTACACCTGCTGGCTGAAGTTCAAAGGCGGCAAAGGCATCGCGACGACGGCGGGCGTTTATCTGGCGCTCGCGCCGTGGGCGGTGCTGGTGGCGCTGGTGGTTTTCATTGTGGCGATTCTCCTGACAAAATATGTTTCGGTCGGCTCGATTTCCGCAGCGGTGGCATTGCCGGTGACAGTCTGGGTGATGACGCCGCATAATTTATTTCTCGGCATCGTCACGACGGCGCTCGGCGCGCTGGCGATTTACAAACACAAATCCAACATTCAACGGCTGCTGGCGGGCACGGAAAACCGCTTCGGCCAAAAGAAAGAATCGAAATGAGAATCTGCGTTTTAGGTGCGGGCGCTTGGGGCGCGTCGCTGGCGAAAGTCCTTCAGGAGAACGGCAATTCCGTGACGCTGTGGGACATCAACACCGCGCTGCTCGCGGAATTGCAATCCGGTCGCAGCGAAAAACTGCTGCCGGGCGTGGCGCTGCCGACCGATTGGAAAACGGAACCGGATTTTGCGAAAGCCGTCGGCGGGCGGGAAGTGCTGGTGATGGCGATTCCGTCGCAATTTTTCCGCGACGTGGCGGTGAAGCTGAAAGGTCATCCCGGAATTTTTGTCAGCGTGACGAAAGGCATTGAATTTGAAACCGGCGAGACGATGAGCCGGATTTTGCGCGAACAAGCGCCGGCGGATCGCGTGGCGGCGTTGTCGGGTCCGAGCTTCGCGCGCGAAGTGGCTTTGGGCATTCCGACGACGGTCGTCTGTGCGTGCGAAAGCACCGGCACGGCGAAAACGGTGCAGGGACTTTTTCATCGCCCGGAATTTCGGATTTATCGGAGCACCGACATTCTCGGAGTGGAATACGGCGGCGCGCTGAAAAATGTCATCGCCGTTGGCGCGGGCGTGAGCGACGGCCTGGGTTACGGCGACAATACCAAAGCCGGCTTGGTGACGCGCTCGTTGTCCGAACTGCGGCGGCTCGGCGTGGCGTGCGGGGCGCAGGCGGAAACTTTTTCCGGCTTGAGCGGCTTGGGCGATTTGATGCTGACGTGCTTTTCCAAGCAAAGCCGCAACCGCGATCTCGGCGAACGACTTGGTCGCGGCGAGACGATGGCGGCGATCCAAGCCTCGCATCCGAAGCTGGCCGAAGGCTATCCCACCGCGCGCTCCGCGCATCGGCTCGCGCGGGAAAAAAACGTGCCGACGCCAATCATTGACGAGGTTCACGCGATGCTTTACGAAGGGAAAAATCCCCGGCAGGCCGTGCGCGATTTGATTTCGCGCGCCTTCAAAGCCGAAGACTGATTCCGCGCCAAGTTTGAAGACCGGTGCCAAAGCCGCCAAGCGTGGTCACGGCGGGCAAACGGATCGCGTTGCCGTCAAAGCTCGCCGATGAACCAGTCTTCAACCTTCTTGCGCGCCCACGGCGTTTTGCGCAGAAAGGTGAGACTGGACTTCACCGACGGATTGAACTGAAAACAGCGGACGGGAATGCGCCGACTCATCTCGCTCCAGCCGTGCCGCTGGACCAGTTGATTGAGGATTTGCTCCAGCGTGATGCCGTGCAGCGGGTCACGCGGATGAGCAATCGCGGCCGGCTTGGTCGCCGGCGCGGCCGGCGGTGCTTTGGATTCATCCATGCGATTGACAATGCCGGTTCCGGCCATAAATGGCAACTGCGAAGGGCGCGGAAGTTTCCGCGTCCGCACCATCGCCGGCCAGCCAGCCGAGGTGCAGCTTACGGAAGAATGGTCGCGCGATAAAAGCGCACGGGAACCTGCGGCGTTTGCGGATCAACGTAGTTCAAGGTGCCGTTGAACGGCGCGTTGGTGAACAGCGGCACCCAGTTTAGTAAGTTGGTCGAAACTTGGATGAGGCAACTTGAACCGGTCTGGCCGGAGAAGACGAATTGAAAATTCCCGTTGGTCAGCGAGGCGCTTTGAAATGCCGCCGAAGGCACCACCTGCAACAGCAGCGAACCGGGGTTGTAAGTCAGTTGCCATTTTGAAATCACCGGCAGCGGTGGAAATTGCGTGGCACTAAACTGGCCGGCGCTGGAATTGTAAGTGGCCAAGGTAAAAGACTGGCCGTTGGTGGGCGTGAATCCGTTGGTCAAAGTGACGCTCAACATTCCGCCAAGCGTCGCGGCACCCGCAAAGGTTTCCTGACTGAACTGGGTTCCGGGATTGACGCCACCGAGCACCAGCTTGAGCTGCGGGGAACCAGCCAAGGCGTAATTTCCATTGATGGCCAGGCTGCCGGATTGCAAATCCACCGTGCCAGTATTGTTAAACGCCACACCGCCATTGTCTAAGGGGTAAGTTGTCGTGCCGGTCGTGGTGTTCTTGCGAAACGTGCCATGGTTGACGAAGGCGGGGAGATCGTAGTAGCCGCTGCCGCCGCCATTGTTGCTGAATGCCGAATCGTTTTGAACAGTGAAAGTGCCATCGTTCTCGAAAATGCTCCCGTAGGTGCAACTAACCGGCCCGGTTCCGGCCCACAACCCCTGGCCGGCACTGACCAGCGTGCCCACATTCAAGGTTTTTGTTCCGTTGCCGAGGATGGAAAGATTGGCACCCGCGCCCACGGTGTTGATTCCGGCCATGATTCCGCCACTCCAGACAAAGGTGCCTGAGCCGGTGAAAAGATTGAGGCCGCTCCAACTGCCGGCCGCCAGTTCCACCGTCGCGCCGGCTTGGATGGTGTTGGTGCCGTTCACCACGGCGGTTCCCGCGTCCACGCGTGTTTTGCCCGGCCCGGTAAAGACGGCACCGCCGTTGACATTAAACTGACTCTGCAAACTCAAGATGCCGGTTTCGACATCCAGCGTGCCATTCTGGTCAAAGATTACGCCGCCATTGTCCGGGGCGATAACCGTGGTGCCCGTCGTGATGTTTTTGCGAAGCGTGCCGTTGTTGACAAACGCCGGCAGCCCATAGTAGCCGGCCCCGCCGCCGTTATTGGAAAAGGACGAGTCGGTCTGGATGATAAATGTGCCATCGTTCTCAAACGTGCTGCCATAGGTGCAAATCACCAGACCGGCTCCGGTCCACAGGCCATGACCGGCGTTGGCCAGCGAGCCGACGTTGAAAATCTTCGGGTCGCTGCCGGTGATGTTCAGCGCGATGTTCGTTTGCAGGGCAATGACCGCTGAAATGGTGCCGCCGGTCCAGTTGAAAGTTCCCGTGCCGCCAAAGGTTCCATTTCCCGTCACGTTTCCATTGGTGTCAATTTCGAACGTGGCACCCGCCGTCAGCGTGTTTTGGGAATTTGCGAAAGCGACTGTTCCGCCGTTGACCCGCGTGCTGCCCGCGCCAGAAAAGATTGGATTCCCAGCCAGAGAAAAGTTTCCCGCCAGAAAATCCACTTCTGAACCGGCAACTTCGGCCAGCGAACCGTTGCTGCCAATGCCGCCGCCGGCCAGGGCCACATTGCCGCTTTGCACGTTGACGATCCCGTTGTTATTGAAGGCCACGCCGCCATTGACACTGTCAAAGAGCGTGGTTCCACTGCTATTGATTTTGACCAGGTTGCCGTTGTTGATGAACACTGGCAGTCCATAATAGCCGGCCCCACCGCCGTTGTTGGAAAAGGCTGAGTTGTTCTGGACCGTGAAAGTGCCATCGTTCTCGAACGTGCTGCCATAGGTGCAATTAACTGACCCGGCGCCAGTCCAAAAACCGTGGCCGGCATTGGTCACCGTGCCGACGTTCAGCGTCTTAGCCCCGTCGCCGCTCACATTGAGGGTGATGTTGGTTTGCAGCCCGATGACCGCTGAAATGGTGCCGCCGGTCCAGTTGAAAATTCCCGTGCCGCCAAAGGTTCCATTTCCCGTCACGTTTCCATTGGTGTCAATTTCGAACGTGCCGCCGTTATTGAACATCACGTTGCCGTTCAACGTTAGCGAGCCGGTCGTAATCAGCCGGGTCAGGCCGGTTCCATTCAAACTCATGAGGCCGGGGCCGAAATTGTGAACGCCGCCGGTCAAATCGAGTCGCGATCCCGCAGCGATCGTGAAAGTTGCGTTGGCATCACTGCCGCCGCCGCCCAAGGCCAGCACGCCGCTTTGCACCGTGACGGTGCCATAGTTATTGAAGGCCACGCCGCCGTTGTCCGGCGCGAACAGAGTGGTGTTGGTGCCGGTGCTGTTGGTCTTGACAAAGCTGCCCGTGTTGATGAACTGCGGCAGCCCATAATATCCAGCGCCACCGCCATTGTTGGCAAAGGACGAATCGTTCTGAACCATGAAAGTGCCGTCGTTCTCGAACGTGCTGCCATAGGTGCAAACCACCGGCCCGGCACCGGTCCAAACCCCATAGCCGGCGTTGGTCAGCGTGCCGACGTTCAAAGTTTTCGGACCATCGCCGAGGATGGCAAGATTTGCACCGGCACCGACGGCGTTGATCCCGTCAATGGTGCCGCCGCTCCACACAAACGTTCCGGGGCCGATAAAGAGATTGTTGCCGCCCCAAGTGCCGCCCGCCAATTCCACGGTTGCACCCGGTTGGATGGTGTTGGTGCCACTGAGGACAATGCTCCCGGCATCCACGCGCGTTTCGCCCGGCCCCGCAAAGACGGCCCCCCCGTTCACCTGAAACTGGCTCTGCGAACTTAAGGCACCGTTTTCAATGTCAATGGTTCCATTTTGGATGAAAGTCCACCCGCCATTGTCAGGCGCAATAATGGTTTCCCCGTTGGAATTGGTTTTTTGAAACCAGCCGTTATTGACGAACTCTGGCAAGCCATAGTAGCCGGCACCGCTGCCATTATTATCGAAATTGCCGCTGCTTTGGATGACGAAGCTGGCGTTGTTGGTGACCACACTCCCATAGGAACCCACCAAGTTGCCACCGTTCCAAAGCACCGTGCCATTGTTGACGAGGGTAACGACGGACATGGTTTTGTCCGCCGAACCGGTGAGGTTGACCATCGCGCCGGCGGGCACGTTGTAGGAACCGGCGATGATCCCGCCTGACCAATTGAAGACGCCGCCCACCGGCAAGCTGATGGCTCCGCCGGAAAGCGCGCCGCCGGAGATGTTGAGGTTGGTGATGATCATCCCAGCCGTGGTCAGCGTGCCACCGGACAAGTCCAGCCGATACAGTTGCAGACTGCCGAGGCTGGTGTTATCCGGCGTGTAGCCATTGATAACCACGCGGGCATCCGATGTGGGCACGCTGGCCTGGTCCCAATTCGCGGGATTGTCCCAGTTCATGTTGTCATTGTTCGGATCGGCATCGAAGTAACTGCCCGCCGTGAACGTATAGACGGGATGAAAATCCACTGACACGACGGAATCCACCTGTTGCTGGACGCCCGCTGCATCCGCCGCGATGGCGATAAAGTGATAGGTGCCGTTGCCGAGCGAACTGCCGGGCACCGGCAGCAGGCCGGTGCTCTGCCAGGCGTGCGTGCCGGAATTGTAGGTGTTACTGATGAAGCCGTTCGTAACATTGCCCCAGCCGGAGCCGGTCCAGTAAAGATTGTCGCTGTTGCGGCGGATGAAGAGTGACACGCTTACCGAAATGCCCAGATTCCCGCTGGCGGTGCCTTGAAACCAGTTGCCGGAAAGCTGATTGGTGATCGTGCTGCCGTTCACCGGAAACGTGATCGCCACGTTCGGTGGCGTGGTGCTGAGGACGAAACTGGTCGAGGTGACGCCGGATTGCGCCTGCGAAACATTGCCCGCGTTGTCGCGGGCGTAGGCGCTGATGTAATAGGTTCCTTGAGCTTGATTGCCGCCGGTCGGCACGCCGTTGAAAGTCCACGCACCATTGGCAACATTCGCGGTGAGCAGGATGGACGGGTCGGTTGAAACGGTATTGGTCCAATAGCTGCCGCTCCAAAAATTTCCATTATTGTTGAGCGTGAAGTGAATTTGATTGCCCTGCAAACCGCTGCCGCCGTCATACGCGGTGCCGCTGATGTTCGTCAACAAATTCAGGGTGGCGTTATTTGCCGGCGATAATACCGCGATGATTGGCGCGTTCGTGTCCAATGGCGTATTAAACGCTTCGCCGACGCCGGTGGTGGTGTTGTTGCCGGGTGACGAGGCGGAGTAACCCATGCCGCGCTTGGCAAAGGCGGCCCACAACAAATCCTGATTCGCGCCGCCGTTGTCCGCGCGGTCGGCCTGAAGAATCGCATCGCGCGCCTGGAGAAAAAGCGGATTGGCCGGCGAGAGTTTCATGCCGTCAATCACCAGTTGCAGCATCATCTGATTGCCCGCCGCGTTGCCGTATTTGTGGCACATCCGCGAGCGCGCCTCCCAAAGCGCAATACACCAGACTTCGCCCGCGTTGTGGACTTCGTTAGCGTTTGCGGGGTTGTAACCCAGCCACGGACTGATGGGCACGCCGGTGTGGGCGCTCAACTGGTTGGTGTCAATATCCTTGTAAGTTAGTGGATTGACATTGGTGCTAACCGAATAAGGATAACGGCGCAGACCGAAATAATAATTGCTGGTCATGCCGTAAAAATTGTAGCCCACATAAGCAAACATGCCATAGTTCGCGTCAGGATCGTTCGTCGGATTGCTCAACAACGACAGCGCGCAAAAATCGCTCCAGCCTTCACCCATTTCCGACGTTTGCAGCGCGCTGATGCCGACCCCGCCACCCACCAGCCGCGAGCTGACGCCGTGCGTATATTCATGCAGCATCATCGTGGCGTCCAAGTCATCGTCGCGGTTCGGGCTGGGGAAGTTGAAAATATACATTTGCATCCGAGGGGAACTGCCGTCCGTCGGGGTGGAAAAATTGGCATTGTCTCGCGAAGTGCCATTGGTGGCCGGCAGCATGTAACTGTCCTGGCCGTCCGCCTGCACGGGATCGTTGCCCGTGCCGCCGCGGCCGAAGTTATTCGACTGAAAATTGCCCGCAGCTTCCGTGAAACCGTATTCGTAGTATCGGTCGTGTGCAAAATTGTTCCAGTAAAACAGGGAAACCACTGCTGGCGCCCAGTTGTTGGAGGGTTCCTGCGTCAGGTCAGCCGCATAACTGAAAACCCGGTTGGGCGAACCGGCTGGGTGCGATCCGGGATCGGCGATGTTATCGTTGTTCCAGTCCAAATGCGCATCCACGTTGTTGCCGACAGTTGTATTGTCGCCGTCATTGATCCAGCCGGCCGGCGAGGCATTGGTGTCCAGCGCGGCAAACGTCACCAGCGCGCGCGGCACCTGCGGCGGTTGAAACGAAGTCATCGCGCCCAGCGTCGGCATCATGGGCGTGGGACTTTCGTTGGTCCACACGTTGAATGTGGCGTCTGAAAGCTCGTCGGTGAGACATTCGCGCAACCAAATTTGGCCCGTCTGTGCGTCCACGAGAATTTGATACAACTCGCCGCGCGCCCGGCTTTCGACGTTGACATTCCAGCACAACCGCAGCGTGCCCGCATCCACCGGCAGCCAAGCCAGCCGCGCGCTGGTGTTGTTCAACACCGGCGAGCCGCGAAAATGCTGGACCCGCTCGTTGCCCTGCGGCAAATCCTGCGCCGCAAGCTGATTGGTGGCGAGCATGTCTCCAATGTTTTGCGCGGCGAGAATAATGGCTTGCTGCGCCGAAATCGGCGGCATCGCTTCGAGCGTGGTGCGGGCGGCAATTCTGCCGGAAGCGGTTGGCAAGTCGGGCACAAACTGGCTGCTGACGTTGATGAGTTCGCCCTGCTGCGTCAGATGCGCTTTGAAAACTGCTTCAAAAACCGCGATGTCGTCCACATGCTGCTGCCAGACCGTGGTGCTGAAGCCGCCGGACGCGCTGACGTAATCGCGCTTGACCTTGGCCGCCGCCAGCGCTTCCGGGCCGAAACCGAACAGCGCCGAGTGCTCCGTTAAAAAAGTTTTCACGCCGCGCTGCGGCTCGTCCGTCGGAAACGCCGCCGCCGTCGCGGCGGACACCGCGCCACCGCTGCCATTCGCGCCCGTCAGGAACGCGCGCGTGGAGGCGATGAATTTGGGCGAGCCAAGCAGCTCATCACCGTCAATGCGGACTTCCTGGACGCGAGCGCGAATGAGGCTCGCGGCCTTTTCCCGGGCCGCGTTGGCGACCGCCGGCTGGCTTGTCTTGGTTGTTTCCAAGCGGCGGTCAAAATTCGGCAGCGAGCCGGTTTCCGCCGAACTGCGAAATGAAATCAGGCAGACCCAGGCAACAAGCCGGCAGATTTGAACGAGAGTTTGTTTGGTTTTCATTTTTTGATTTTGGGTTTTCGTGGCGGCGCGGCCACCATGACTTCTCTTCTGATTTTCGATTGGCCTAGTCCGTCCAAGGCGGGCTCGACCGTTTGTTTGAATTTCCATCGCTACTTTGCAATATTTGATATGTTAATGTCAAGATTTAGTTAGGTTGATCAGGATTTGGGGCCGGCCGCCGGATTTGCTTGAAACTAAAGGTCGGAACGCTAGGCTGGCGGCATTGAATTTTAGCCCCCAGTTTTTTTCGCCAATCCGCCGGCGGCCCGGAAGCCTGGTCTGCGCCCTGCTCGCTTTGTTTTTTTTCGGCCGGCTGGAGGGCGTGGCTCAAAATGAAAAAAGCTGGGCGGATGCCCGCCCCAAAAGGGTTTTGATGCTGTTCAACGAGGGGCGGGATGCGCCGGGAAGCATCACGCTGCAACAGGTGGTCCAGGCGGAGTTGCAGAAGCTCAGCACGAACCGGATTGAATTTTTTTCCGAGCATCTTTATGCCCGCCATTTTTCGGACAAGGCCAATTTTCAACTGTTTCAAGATTACTTGGGCAAAAAATACGCCGGCCAAAATCTAGACCTCTTCCTCGTGTTCCCTTCGGGCGACTACTCGCTCGCGGGCGCCTTGCCGGATGCTTTGTTCCCGGACGTGCCGGTGGTTTTTCTTTCGGTCAACGAACTGGCCGTGCCGTCGGCCATCAGCAAGCTCGGCGTCACCGGCATCATCCAGCGTTTCGACGTTCGCGGCACACTGGGTTTGATGCTGCGTTTGCAGCCGGACACACGCCGCGTGGTGGTGATTGGCGGCACTTCGGAAGTGGATCGGGCCGCCTTGGGCCGGATCGAGGAATCGGCGCACGCCTTGGAGGGCATCGAGTTTGAATTCTGGACGAACCGGCCGGTGGCGGCGTTGCCGGCGGCGGTCCAGTCGTTGCCGGCCGGCACGGTGATCTTGTTGAGCACGTTTCAACGCGATGTCACCGGCCAGCCTTTTTTCATGTCGCAACTGGCGCAAATGCTGGTGCCTTCGGCCAGCGTTCCGGTTTATGTGCTGGGCGGCTGGGTGCTCGGCAGCGGCGTGGTGGGCGGCGTGGTGGTGGATTCCGAGGAACTTGGGGCGCGCGGCGGCCAGCTTGCCTTTCGCGTGCTCGGAGGTGTCAAACCAGAAACGTTGCCCATCGAGGTGGTCACGAAAGGCACGCCGATGGTGGACTGGCGCGCGCTGCGGCGCTGGCACATCCGGGAAAGCCGGGTGCCGGCTGATTGCTTGGTCCGCTACCGGCCGGTTTCGTTGTGGGATGAACATCAGGATTTGATTTTGATTTCGCTCGTGGTTTTTTTGGCGCAGGCATTCACGATTGCCGGACTGCTGGCCCAGCGGAAACGGCGGCGGCAGGCGGAGGCGGAAATCAACCGGCAGCGCACGGAGCTGGCGCATGTGTCTCGCGTGTCCACGATGGGGCAATTGGCGTCGGCCTTGGCACATGAACTCAACCAGCCGCTCGGCGCCATTCTGCGCAACGCGGAAGCCGCCGAACTTTTCCTCCAAAAAGCGAAACCGGATTTGGAAGAAATCCGTGCGATCCTGGCCGACATCCGCAAGGACGACCAGCGTGCCGGCAGCGTGATTGAACGGATGCGGTCATTGTTGAAGCGCCGCGACCTGGCATCCAATCCTTTGGACTTGGGCGAATTGATCGAGGAGACCGTTGCGCTGGCGTGGTCGGACGCGCTCACTCGCCAGGTGGATTTAACCATGCAGGTTTCGGCCCGGCTGCCCGTCGTCCAAGGCGACCGGGTGCATTTGCAGCAGGTGTTGCTGAACCTGATTTTGAACGGCATGGATGCCATGGCCACCTGCAATCCCGCCGACCGGCGACTGGTGATCCGGGCCGAACCAAGGAAAGACGGGCTGGTTGAAGTGGCTGTGAGCGACTCGGGCACGGGCATTCCGCCGGACAAACTGGAACGTCTTTTTCAACCATTCTTTACCACCAAGCCGGAGGGCATGGGCATGGGACTGGCCATTTCGCACACGATCATCGCCGCGCATGGCGGTTCAATCTGGGGCGGAAACCAAGACCCGCACGGCGCGGTTTTCAAGTTCACGCTGCCGGCGGAACGCAGCAGCCCATGAATGCAGCCGCCACCTCAGCCACGGTTTTTATTGTGGATGACGACGCGTCATTTTTGACGTCGGCGTCCCGCCTGCTGCGCGCGGCGGGCTATGCGGTCCAGGCTTTTGAATCGGCGCGGGAATTTCTCGACCAGCTCCCGCCCGCCGCCGCCGGTTGCGTGGTGACCGATTTGCAGATGCCAGGCTGCGACGGCTTGGAATTGCAGGCGGCGCTGGCGCAGTCCGCGAATCCGTTGCCGGTTATTTTTCTCTCGGCACAAGGGGATATTCCCATCACCGTGCGGGCCATTCGGCACGGCGCCGAAGATTTTCTGACCAAGCTCAGTCCCAAAGAAGCCTTGCTCGACGCTGTGAAACGCGCGCTCGCGCGCAACGCGTCCGAGCGCGGCCAGCGGGAACGGCAGCGCGAATTGCGCGCCCGGTTTGCCCAACTCTCCCCGCGCGAACTCGAGGTGCTGGGCCACGTCGTGCGCGGCCGGCTGAACAAGCAGATCGCTGACGAACTGGGCATCAATTTGCGCACCGTCAAATTGCACCGCACCAATCTGACCCGCCGGCTGCAAGTCCAATCCGTGGCCGAACTGACCAGCTTGGCGACGGCAGCCGGCCTGTTCAAGCCGGATCCAGCGGAGTGATTTTTTGCCGGCACCACGGCAGCTTCCCCAAAGGGCAGGTATCCCTGATGCTTGGCAATTCATATACTTGCGTGACCGCCTCAATTATGAGCCACCCAATGCAACTCGCCGCCCTTTGCAGCCTGATCATGTCCCTTTATACCCTCCGGCTGACCCGGCGTAATCGAGCGGCCACCAAGGCCAAGTGGGCGAAACTGGCCCGGCGTTTTCTGCCGGTGACGAAAAATGAAAGTCACGAATCGCCAACGCTGGAGCGGTTGGAATGTGGCTCCGCCGCTGGCAAAAAAATTCGCCGGCAGCATGATTAAAGTTCGGATGCCAAACATAAACGGCTTGAAATCATGACTTTTTTTCTGCGTTGCCTGGGGATTTATTTTCTCGGCTGCCCGCCGGCGCTGCTGTATTTTTTGCTCGGTCGGGCACCGGTCCTGAGCGTTCGAAACTGGTTCTGGCCGGTCATCTTTCTGTGGCCCCTGCTGATTTTCTGGCCGGTTTGCGCCGGGGCGAAACGCTTTTCAAAATCGCGGGCTTAAAAAACTGTCCGCCGGCAAATTCATTTCCAAACTCCGTTTACCTGCCATCGAACCACCTCGCATGCTGCTGAACTTTTTGGGCAAAATACTATTTCCACGGCTGCCGGATTGGCAGCGCAAAAAGCGGATGCGCACCATTTTTTTCGTGCTCGTCACTTCGGTGTTGTTTGCGTCCATCGTGGCGGGATTCATGGTTTATGCCGCCTGCAAAAAATGAATTTCTGGAATAATAATTTTTGTCGCTGCCGCCACCCGCTGGGTTGAAACCTTCCCCAAAGGGCAGTTGTTGCCCGCCATCTGCGCAGGGTAGCTTACGGGTCAACATTAATTGAATAGCAGCCCAACAATCACCTTGCCGGTAATGGAAGAGTTCGCGGCTTATGCCGAACGATCCGGTGTCCGGCGTGAAGCGGTTCGCGCTCAGGTTGAGCCTGACCAGCTTTTTGCCGAAGCGGTGATCCGGCTGCAGCACGGTGTTGAGCAAGCCCGCAGCCGGCTGGCGGAGGCTGGCATTCACTTTGAAGACCGGTCGGGGAGTTTCGGCCGGAATGCGCGTTATCGCTGGTGCTTTCATTTCGAGCAGCACCAGACTTCCGGCCCGGAAATCGTGATCGTCTCCGCTGACATTATCTGTCTGGAGTCACAATCTTCCGCAGCTCAGGCCGAAGTTGAAACCCGCTGGACGGCGGAGGTTTTTCAGCCCGGCCAGCCCCCGCGCTTCAAGCATGACAGCCGGAGTCTGCTGGCGCTGGCACAAGTTTTGAGCGGCGATCTGACCGCCTTGATTCACGGCTTGCTTCGGCAGGCGGAAACCGCGTTGCCGCCCGCCGCCGGCGAACCACAGCCGACAGATCCGGCGCACGCTTTTTTTCTGCATAAACCAATTTTATGCCAGCCCTGAAGCACCAACCTGCAATCGCCGCGGGTGGCCGGTCAATTCCGGCCGCCCTGCCGCCTTTTGCCGTGGCTTGCCGGGCCGAACGGATTGACGGTGCCCGGAACTATTCCCGCTGTCTGGTGGAGGCGAACCTGTTTTGTTGCTACCACAGCACGCTGTTTAACTTCGGCCATCTGTGCCTCCATCCACGTCACTTGGAGATTGTCGCGCGCACCGGTGGGTGAATGGCGGGGTTGCCGCGCGAAATCTGCTTTGCGTTTGTCCCTGACTGATGTTCCGGTTGGCGGATTGGTTTTCCCAACCAAACGGGCAACGGGCATTGCCAGTATTAAATCGGTCCGCACCTCGCGAATCTCTTTGGCGCGGCAGCCTGCATCAAAAATTGGCAAACAGTTGGCAAATTTGGTGGAGTTTTCCCGGCGGCCAGGGCGGAAAATGGGCGCATGAAACGTGGTTCTTTTTTTCTTTGCCTCGGCACGCTGTTCCTGTTCACGGCGCTGCCGGCCTGGGCCGGTTTGAAGAACAGCGACTGTCTCGATTGCCACGGCGACAACACGCTGTTCAAGACCAATTCCGCCGGCAAGGCGATTTCGCTTTTTGTGGACGCGGCCAAAATGAAATTGTCTGCGCACAAAACCAATGATTGCATCAGTTGCCACGCGGATCTCACCACCAAACATCCCGACGACAACAAGCCGGTGGCGCCGGTGAACTGCGGGGTGTGCCACGCGCGGCAGACGGACAGTTTTAAAGCCAGCGTTCACGGCCTGGCGCTGAAGGCCGGGCATAACGACGCGGCGACGTGCCGCGATTGCCACGATTCGCACGACATTATTTCGGACAATTCGCCGACCTCGCCGATTTATTTTTCGCGCCAGGCGGAAACCTGCGGCGCGTGTCACGACAAGGAGGCGCGCGAGTGGGCGCAAAGCGTCCATGGCAAGGCGGTCCTCGCCGGTTCGCATGACGCGCCAACCTGCACGGGCTGTCACGACGAGCACAAGATTCGCTCGCTCAAGGGCAGTTCGGCCATGAACATTTCCGAGGAGGTGTGCAGCCGCTGCCACGCGTCCGAGCGGTTGAACACGAAATACAATCTGCCGGCCGACCGGGTGAAAACTTTTTTTGACAGCTACCACGGCCTCGCGGCGCAATACGGTTCCACGGTCGCGGCGAACTGTGCAAGCTGCCACGGCTACCACAAAATTCTGGCCTCGTCGGACACCAATTCGATGATCAATAAAGTTCATCTGGTTGAGACATGCGGCAAATGTCATCCGGGCGCAAACACGGAATTTTCTCAAGGCAAAATCCACGTCGAGCCGGACGGGCAGGCGGGCGGGGCGGATTTCGGGGGCCGGTTGAACCACTGGGTGCGGCAGATTTATCTGCTGCTGATTGTCGGCACCATCGGCGGCATGTTGGCGCACAACGGCATTTTGTTCATCAAGAAAACCGCCGCGCGGCTGCGTATGACCGAGCGGCCGGTGGTGCGGATGACGGCCTCGCAGCGCTGGCAGCATTTTATTTTGGCGACCAGTTTCATTGTGCTGGCGGTGACGGGCTTTGCGTTGAAATTTTCCGATTCGTGGCTGGCGAAAGTTTTGGGTTCCAGCGAGCCATTCCGCCGCTGGGCGCACCGTATCGCCGGCATCGTGATGCTGCTGATCGGCCTCTATCATTTGGTTTATCTGCTAGCCACCCGCGATGGGCGGAAACTGGTGGCGGATTTATTTCCGGTCAAAAAAGACGCGCTGGACGTTTTGCAGGCGGTGCGTTATCTGGCCGGATTCACCAAGGACAAGCCGAAAATCGGCCGCTTCGGCTACGCGGAAAAAATGGAATACTGGGCGGTCGTCTGGGGCACCATCATCATGGGCGCGACGGGTCTGGCCATCTGGTTCAAGATTGACGTGACGCAACATCTGCCGCGCTGGGTGGTGACGGTGGCGACGACCATTCATTATTACGAGGCGGTGCTCGCGTGCCTCGCCATCATTGTCTGGCATTTCTATCATGTGATCTTTGATCCGGAAGTTTATCCGCTGAACACCGCGTGCCTCGACGGGCGCATCTCCGAGGAATTTCAGGCGCACGAGCATCCGCTGGAACCGGCCACCGCGCCACGCCGGGCGGACCCGCCGAGCACTTTGCAGGTCGGTAAGGAAATCTGATAATGTGGTTAAGCCTAAAATGAATCGTTAACCTTGCCAAAAATTGCATATTAAAAAGCAAAAAATGGTAGGCAGGGATTTCTGGCGGGTTTAAGGTTGGGCCAGACAACGACGTCAACCGAACCGAAATGAAAATCTTTGTTGCAGGATTAAGCTACAAGACCACGCCGGTGGAAGTGCGCGAGAAACTCGCGGTCCAGCGCGCGCGGCTGCAATGCTGCGGCTGCCGCCTCAAGCTGCGCGGCGGGCTCGAAGAAGTCGTGCTCCTTTCCACCTGCAACCGGGTGGAGATTTACGGCGTTTCAAATTGGATTCATGGCCGCGTCCAGCATTTGTTTCAGGAGCTCACCGGCAGCGATTTTGATTTCACCCCGCATCTCTACGTCAAGGAAGGTGCCGAAGCGGCCAAACATTTGTTCGCGGTCGCCAGCGGGCTAGACTCGCTCGTGATTGGCGAAACGGAAATTACCGGCCAGGTCAAGAACGCCTATCAAGCCGCGAAAGACGCCGGCCTCGTCGGCAAGAAAATGAACCGGCTGTTCCAAACGGCGTTCGCGGTGGTGAAAGCCGTGCGCACGAACACCGGCATCGGGCGCGGCGCGACCTCCGTCGGCAGCGTGGCGGTGGAGCTGGCCGAAAAAATTTTTGATGCGAACCTCGGTGAGAAGACCGTGATGATTTTAGGCGCGGGCAAAATGGGCGAGGCCTGCGTGAAACATCTCGCCAAGCGCGGCGCGAAAACCGTGCTGGTCGCCAACCGCTCGGTGGAACGCGCGGAGAAACTGGCGGCGGAATTCGGCGGGCGCGCAGTGCGCATCGAGGATTCGGCGGCGGCGATGACTGAGGCGGATATTCTGGTCAGCTCCACCGGCAGCCCGGACATTGTTCTGCATCGCGCCGACGTGGAGAAGATTTTGCCCGCGCGCCGGAACCGGCCGCTGGTGCTGGTGGACATTGCGGTGCCGCGCGACATTGATCCGGCGGTGGCCGAACTCCCGAATGTTTTCCTTTACGACATCGACGATCTGGAAGCGGTCGTCCGCGAAAATACAAAAAATCGCGAGCAGGAATTGACGGTGTGCCAGCAGATCATTGCCGAACACACGGCGGAATTGATGGCCCGCTTCGATTCCCCGTTTGCGAAACGCGCCGCCGCCGCAGTCGAAACCGTGCCCGGTTGGGCCTTGCGCGGCGCGACGATGTAACTAAAATTTTGCCATGAGCAAACACCCTTTCAACGAATTTCCGGCGCAGAGCTCTGTGTTTGGTTTTTCGCTGGAACTCCCGGCCTCGAATGAGGACGGGTTGAAACAAACAAACAACAGCACGTGCTAGACAAAACTATGAAAAAAATGACAATGCTCCTCGCCTTGGGAGCCACGGTGGCCATGATGCCATCGGTCAGTAAGGCAGCGATCGCGGGCTCAGCCCACGATTTTTACACCAGCGCCACCACGAACTTGTGGGCGGGCGGCAATACGGGCCTGAAAGCCTCCTCTCCGAGCGTCTGCGGTGAGTGTCACGACGTCCATAAGTCACCTGATCCGACGAAAGGGCCGCTATGGATTCACGCTCCGTCATCCCAA
Source organism: uncultured Verrucomicrobia subdivision 3 bacterium (assembly GCA_903944085.1). GTDB lineage: Bacteria > Verrucomicrobiota > Verrucomicrobiia > Limisphaerales > UBA11358 > UBA11358. Next base: position 11,325 of record CAJAQO010000036.1, on the reverse strand, counting down.
ATCTACAAGACTTACGATCATGCCGGCAGCGAAACTTTCGATGCCTTGGGTCTGACCGTGAGTCTCGGCACCTCCAGCAAAGCCTGTTTGTCCTGCCATGACGGCACGGTGGGCATTAACCAGCAATTGAAGCTGGGCCTTGATGGCACCACGACGCCGACCGCCAATTGGTTGGGCAACACCAACGCGGGGCCTGTCACTGTGCCTGCCGGCTATATTCTGGCGGTGAACGGCAACGACCTCACCCATGTGCATCCGATTGGCATCAGCTATGACCAAGCCTCCACCGCCTTGGCTACCCGCTACGGCGTGACGGAACTGCTGCCCAAGTCTGGCACCTTCCTGACCAGCACGTTGACCGTGCAGGCCCAGTTGAAAGGCCCGAGCCAGTCCCAGATGGAATGCAGCACCTGCCACGACATTCATAACACGCGGACCATTCCGCACGGGCAGAGCCTCTGCTTGAGCTGCCACATCAAGTAGCCAAACCAAATAGCTTGAACACACCGGGGCATCTGACGTCACGACTTCAGATGCCCCGTTTTTTTTGCGGGATGAAATGGAAAAATAGTGATTGACCGTGACTAACCAAATTATGTTCGCTAGTGAGCAAAAAATGTTTGGCGTCAATCTTCCAGACCAGCGATGCTGAAGCCATGAAAAACAACCCATCCCAAAGTTTGTTGAATTTAGCCCTGCCGATGCTGGCTGTTGCGGGCCTGCTCTGGCTGGCGGCGGGTTGCGCCACCTCGGCGAACAGCCAAAAGGCAAAGAACAAGCAACCGCAATACGTTTTCTTTCCGCCGGCGCCCGACGAACCGCATGTGCAATTCCTGACCTCCTTTGCGTCGGAACGGGATTTACGCAAGGGGACGCACGATAGTTTCGTGACCTTTCTGACCGGGCAACAGCCCCGGTTGCTGCCGATTGTGAAGCCATATGGCGGCCATGCCGGCGGGGGCAAAATCTATGTTTGCGACACCGGCCAGGGGGCGGTCTTGAAAATGGATTTGGTTCTGCAAAGGATGAGCGTGGTGACTCCTGACGCGGCGGGAGCCATTCAGGATCCGGTTAATCTGGCCGTGGATACCAATGGCTGGCTGTATGTGGTGGACATGGCCCGCCAGCAACTGGTGATTTTGGACGATAAGGAAAATTTTGTGGCCATGATCGGCGCGAAAGGGAAGAACAAACCGATGGATGTGGCTTTGACCCGCGATCGGATTTATCTGAGCGACGTGACAACCCATTCAGTGCATGTGCTGGACAAGGCTACGCGGACAAATTTGTTTGACATTCCCCGGGGCGAGGACGCAGACAGTTTGCAACGGAAGCTGTATCAGCCGATCAACATTGCCTTGGACACGCAGGGGCGGCTGGTGGTCAGCGATTTGGGGGCGTCGCATGTGCAGATTTATGACGCGGACGGAAAGTATATCCGCACCTTCGGCGAACATGGCAATAACTTTGGTGATTTTTCGCGGAATAAAGGCGTGGCGGTGGATCACAATAATTATATTTATGTCGTGGACGCAGCCTTCGACAATGTGCAGTTGTTCAACGATGAAGGGCACCTGCTGATGCCGTTTGGCGGGGCTAACTCTGACCAGGCCAGCATGGAACTGCCGGCCAAGGTGCTGGTGGATTACGATGACGTGGCGCTGTTCCAAAAATACGCCGCGCCGGATTTTCAGGTGGAACATTTGCTCATCGTGATGAATCAGTTTGGACCCCACAAAGTGGCCGTCTATGGTTTTGGCCATAAAAAATAATAACCGCTTGAATTGCGCGCTTCAGCAGGATCAAAGGCAAAAATGAAAAACCGGCGAATGTTATTGGCGGTGCTGGTGGCAGGCATTAGTGGTCTGTTGCTGACCGATGGCTGTAGCACTGCCGCCAAACACAAATGGCTGACGTTCTTTTTTGACGGTGTGCCGTCGGCGGGCGGAAGCACCAATGGCGTGGCGGTGTCAACTCCGGCCACCAATCCGTCGGCGACGAATCAAATTGTGCGGCCGGCCCAACCGACGGTCCCGGTGGTGGCGTCCGGCTCCAGTCACCCGCCGTTTGACAAGCAGGAGTGCGCCGCCTGCCATGACAACGGCGGCGGCGCGTTGCGGCTGAGCAAGCCCGCGCTTTGCTGGACCTGCCACCAGGATTTTCTGGCGGACAAAAAGGTTAAGCACCAACCGGCGGAAACCGGCGAGTGCAACAGTTGCCACGACCCGCACCAGTCGGTTAATAAAAAACTGCTGCTGAAGAAAGGCAGCGAACTTTGCCTGACCTGCCACGATGATCCACTCGCGGCCGGCAAATTCAAGCATCAGGCCGTCGAGGCGGGCGAATGTCTGGATTGCCACGCGCCGCACGCAAGCAACTTTAAGGGCTTGTTGAAAAAATCCGTCAAGGAAACCTGTGCCGACTGCCACGACGAAATCATCGGCAAGAAAAAGATCGTGCATCAGCCGGTGGCTGACGGAGATTGCCTCGAATGTCATACGCCGCACGCTGGCAAGATCAAAGGGCTGTTGAAAAAATCGGTCAAAGAAACGTGCGCGAGTTGCCATGATGACATTCTGGGCAAAAATGCCAAAGTCGTTCATCAACCGGTGGGAGACGGCGATTGCCTGGCCTGCCACAATCCGCACGCGACAGATAAGAAGGCGCTGGTGAAGAAATCCACGCCGGCGCTGTGTTGGGACTGCCACGACAACTTTTTGGAGAAGGCCAAATTCAAGCACGACGTGGTGGAAGATTGCACGGGCTGCCACAAGCCGCATCAGTCAACCGAAAACCATTTGCTCGCCAAAAATATTTTGAAGCTCTGTGGCGACTGCCATGACGACAAGGATTTGAAGGCGGTCAAAGGCCATGTGGGTGCCGAAGGAAAATCCTGCACGGTCTGCCATGATCCGCATGTGGGCACGGACAAAGATCTTTTGAAGCCGTCGGCGAAAACCAAGTGACTTCCATGTTCTTCAACCTTCCAAGAAAAAACCGCTTTCTGCCGCGTTCCCTGGCGTTGCTGGTGCTGGCGTCGGGGGCGGCGCGCAGTTCGGCCCAGTCTTTGGAACAGCCGCTGCCGCCGCTGACGATGCCGCGATTAAAGTATGTTGACTTGAATGTCGAGGCCGAGCAGACCGCGGAGACCGGCGGCAGTTCGCAATCCACTTATCAACGGTTGTATGTCGCGCCGACGGTGGGCATCGGCTGGGACTATTTTCTTTATCATCCGGATTTAATGACCTTCTCGCTTCTGGCAGAACCGGGATATGTCTGGCAGACCAGCGGGTCGGCCCAGAACCCGAGCCAGGAAAATGACTTGCTGCTGAACGGCAGCATTAATGCCACGCTGCTGCAACTCAAGCCCTACGCTTCAACCGTGTTTGCCAGTTCCTCGCATGACACGCACCAATATGATTTTTTCAACACCGTGGTCGAGGATGTGCAGAGTTTTGGCGGCACGACCGGCTATCGGGAAGGCGCGGTGCCATTCACGGTTTCCTTTCAGAAGTCACTGAACAACAGCTCCGGGTTTGCCTACAACAGCACGTCGGATCAGACCATGCTGAACCTGCACGCGGTCAATGAACGGCGCTTCGGCGACAACACGGATTTGACTTACCAGTATCAGAACTCGACTTGGGACCAGTCAAGCTTGGGCACGGCGAGTTCCAGTTCCAGCCATGACGTGACGTTGACCGATGCGGAACATTTCGGCAAAAGCACGTTGAATTCCAGCCTGCTTTACAACCAATCCGATTATTCCGGGGCCACTTCCGACAACCTCAATCTCGCGCTGGATCTGAGCGTGGAGCACACGCCGCAACTGCGCAGTTTTTATGATTATGCGGTTTCCCGTTACTCGACCGATGGCGGGGACTCGCTGCAAAACACCGCCCGCGTCGGCTTGCAGCATCAACTTTACGAGAGCCTGACCTCGACGGTGGATGTTCACGGATCATCGTTAAACAGCGATTACACTGGGTCCACGCTGGATTCCTATTCCGGCGGCACCTCGGGCTCGGTCAATTACTCGAAGAATCTTGGCGGTTGGGGGCACTTGTCGCTCGGCACCACCGCCAACTATGATTTGACCCAGCAGGACAGCAGCGGGACGGCTCTACTCATAACGGATGAGTCGCACGTTTTGAACACCGGGCAATGGGTGCGGCTGAATCAGCCACGGGTGATTAATGACGGCAATTTCCGGGTCACCACCACCGGTCATGTGCTGTTGACGGAGGGCACTGACTATTATGTCAACCGCTCCACCGATCCCTGGCAGATTCAAATTAGTCCTTTCAGTTTATTAATCACCAGCCCAGCCACCGTCTTGGTGACTTATGATATCCAACCCAATCCTTCCGGCAATTACTCGACGATAACCGATGTCTCGCAGGCGCGCTTGGATCTCTGGAACGGGCTGCTGGGCGTTTATGTCCGCTATAATTACACCGACAACAATGCTGATTCGCCGGGCTTTGTTCTGGAAAATATCAGGCAATTTCAGGCGGGGACGGATTTAAACTGGAAACGCCTGCATCTGGGCGCGAATTACACCGATGACGAGTCCTCGCTGTTTAGTTATTATTCTTACTCCACCACGGAATCCTATTCGCTGATCACCACTCCCCATTCCAACCTGAGCATCAACCTGAATCAGCAGTGGAGCTATTATCCCGCCAACAGTGCCACGCTCAACCCGAGCAGCGAAGTGACGTTTTACAACAACGTGGTCCACTACGAATGGCATCCGGTTTCATTTTTAAACTGGAGTGCTGAGGCGGGCTGGCAGCAGGAGCGGGGCGGCGGTCTGGATCAGGATTTGTTTGCCGCCCGCACCTATCTGAATTGGACGATTGGCAAACTCGATCTGCATCTCGGGTATGAATACGAGGACCAGGAATATATCGGAACCGGGCGGGACCGGAACTTTGTGTTTTTGCGCGCCCGGCGCAACTTTTGAGCATGAACCGGCGGACCACCATGCCATTGATGCTCGCGCTGCTGGCGACGGGATTGCTGGAATCCTGTTCCTCGGCGCCGCGCGCCCGGTTGACGCCTGCGGCCAATGCGCCGGTCTGGCCGCCGCCGCCGTCCGAACCGCGCATCGGTTTTGTCCAGTATTTGCGCGGGCCGCATGACATTGGCCAGACGACGTCGGCGTTTCGTTCCTTCGCGAACTGGATCACGGGCGACACCGGCGAAAGCCTGAACTTGCGCAAGCCCTTTGCCGTCGCGCTGGACGAAAAGGAAAATCTTTGCGTCACCGACACCGACGCCAATCTGGTCTGCTTCGCTGACTTTGAACAAAAACGCTGGCGGAGCTACGATGGGGCCGGCAAAACCAAGTTTGCTAGCCCGGTGGCGGTGGCCCGGCGGAATGGGATTTTTTATGTGGCCGATTCCGAACTGGCCAAAGTCATTGCCTTCCGCGAAGACGGCAAGCTGCTCTTTGAAATCAGCGCGCCGCTGCAGCGTCCCGTCGGCCTGGCGATTGCCGGAGAGGTTTTATGCGTGGTGGATTCCCAGTTGCACGCGGTTTTTTGTTTTGGGCTGGATGGAAAATTCCAGTCCCGCTTCGGCCAGCGCGGCACCGGGCCGGGCGAATTTAATTTTCCCACCGGCATTGCCGCCGATGGACGCGGGCATCTGCTCGTCGCCGACACGATGAACTGCCGCGTGCAGGTTTTCGATCTGGCCGGTAAATTTATTTTAGAGTTCGGCAGCAACGGCGACACCTCGGGCCACTTTGCCCGGCCCAAGGGCGTGGCGGCGGATGCGGCGGGGCGCATTTATGTCGTGGACGCGCTGTTTGATAATTTTCAGATTTTTGACTCGGACGGGGAATTGCTGTTGAATGTCGGAGAGACTGGCAGTGAGCCCGGTAATTTTGGCCTGCCCAACGGCATCGCCATCGGGGCGGACAACCGGATTTTCGTAGCGGACGCCTACAACCATCGCGTGCAAGTATTCAAATATCTCGGCCAGCCATGAAAATAGAAACAAGAATGGAAACAGCGCGAATCGTCAATGGTCCGCCGTCCGGCTTCGGGCGCTGGCTGCTTGGCATTGGCGGTGCGCTTTTGCTGTGCGGGTTCGCCTCGTTCCCGCTCGCGGCGCGAGCCGACAGCATTATTAATTCGGTCCACAATCTTTCGGCCGACGGGCCTGGCACCATCAAGGCTTCCGCCGTGACCAACGCCTGCATTTTCTGCCATACCGTGCATCATGCCAGCGGGGTGACGCCGTTGTGGAACCATTCCCTTTCGACTTATTCCAACTATGTCGTTTATAGCAGCGCACGTTTACAAACGCTGAAACTGACCATCCCGCAGCCGAACGGTTCGTCGCGCTTATGCTTGAGCTGTCATGATGGCACGGTGGCGCTGGGCAGCGTCAGCAGTGGCGCCCCGCAGATCAAGATGCAAGGCGGGGTGTTGAACATGCCCGTCGGCGACCCCAGCAATTTGGGCACGGATTTGTCGGCCGATCATCCGATCTCATTCGTTTATGATGCCGCGCTGGCGGCCAGCGATAGTGCGGCGGTCAACAATCCCGATAATTTGAATACCAAGGCCGTGAGAATGGATTCGCAGCACCGTTTGCAATGCACTTCCTGCCACGATCCGCACAACAATCAATACGGCAATTTCTTGGTGGTGAGTGACACTTCCACCTTGTGTCTCGTCTGTCACAAACCCGGAAATTGGGGTTCCTCGGCCCATGCCATTTCCTCGACGATTGTGCCTCTGGCTATCACCGCGAGAATCGCCGCCACCTCCAAAACGCATCCGGCCAAGGCCAGAGTCTCGACCATTGCGGCCGTCGGTTGTGAAAACTGCCACATGAACCACAAGGCCGGTTCCAAACAGCATTTGCTCCAGTCGGCGGCGCCGGAGCAGAATTGTCTGGTCTGCCACAACGGTGTCACGGCAAAGAAAAACATCGTTTCTGACTTTCAAAAATTAAGCATTCATCCGATCACGCTGAATAGTCAGACGCATTCGCCGGTGGAAGATCCGGTGAATCCGCAAACCCGGCATGTGGTTTGCGCGGACTGTCACGACGCTCATTCCGCCACCGCGACCACGGCAGTCGCGCCCAATGCGCCCGGCGCGCTCGCCGGAGTGACCGGAGTTGCCGCCGCCGGTGGCATCATCCAACCATTGCACAACGAATACGAATTGTGTTTCCGCTGTCATGCCGACAGTCTCGCGCGCGGCCCGGCTACCGTGTCGCGGCAGTTTGTGCAAACGAATACGCGGCTCCAATTTTCCGCCGCCAGCCAGAGTTTTCATCCGGTGGTTACCATCGGCAAAAATCAGAACAGCGTGCCCAGCTTGATTTCACCTTGGACGGTGAACAGCCAGACCTATTGCACGGACTGCCACAACAGCGATTCCGGCCCGAACGCCGGCGGCAGCGGTGCCAACGGGCCGCACGGCTCGATTTTCAGCCCGATTTTGGAACGCAACCTCGCCATCACCGATTATCAGCCCGAAAGTCCGGCGGCTTACGCCTTGTGTTACAAATGTCATGACCGGAACAAGGTTTTGAGCAGCCTGAGTTTCCGCTTTCACGAAAAACATGTCGTCGAACAGAAAACCGCCTGCACCACCTGCCACGATTCGCACGGGGTCGCCACCGCGCCGCACCTCATCAATTTCAACACCACGTATGTCACCAACAGTTCACTGGGCATGGTTCGTTACACCTCCACGGGATTGTTCAAAGGCAATTGCACCTTGAGCTGCCACGGCAAGGAGCACAAAAATACCGCCTATTGACCGGTGCGGCTGGCGTTGCGAGAAACCGTCGCATGATTCAAAAAGTCAAATGATGTTGGACGCGGCGCCATTGCGTGAGGCTTGTGTCCGCCGCCATTTCCGCGTAAGGTGCATTTGCCGTTTTGATCGAATTTAAAATGAACATGAAATATCTCCTGCTGATCGGCTGCCTGATTCTGCCACTCCGGTTTGCCCGCGCGGCAGACGCGGATTCCGCCGCAGCCGCCGAAGGCAGCTTCTCCGGCAAAGTGGTCGAGACCATGTCCACCGCCGGCTACACCTATGTTTTGGTGGATACGGGCGGCAAAAAGATTTGGGCTGCCGCCACGCAGTTTGCCGTCAAGGTGGGCGACACGGCGTCCGTCGCCGGTGCCATGCCGATGGCCAACTTCCACAGCAAAACTCTGAATCGTGATTTTGATGTCGTTTATTTCACTGGTGGCATCACCGTGAATGGCGGGGTTGCCGGTGCGGCTCCGACTTTGCCTCCGGGACATCCGGCGCTGCCAGGCGGAGCCGCTTCGGTGCTGCCGCCAGGGCATCCGTCATTGCCGAATCAATCGGGCAGTCCCAAAGTGGATTTGACCGGTATAAAACGTGCCGACGGCGGAAAAACCATCCAGGAAATTTTCGCGGCCAAGGCCAAACTCGCCGGCAAGTCCGTCGCGGTGCGCGGCAAAGTGGTGAAATATAACTCGATGGTCATGGAGAAAAACTGGCTGCACATCCAGGATGGCTCTGGCAGCGCGGAAAAAAGTGACAATGACTTGACCATCACCACCACCACGCCCGCCAAGCTCGGCGACACGGTGCTGGTAACCGGCATTGTTTCGACGGACAAAGATTTTGGTGCCGGCTACAAATACAATGTCATTTTGGATGACGCCAAAGTGACGGTCGAGTAAGTCGGCCCGCCGATTTTACGGCGAAATTTCAAACTGGTTTGCACAAAATCGGTGTTCCCTTCGGTGCTTGGCGGCGTAAAATCTGGGCGCTTGAAAATCGCATCTCTTATTTTCCTGGTCTTGAATTTGGCCTTGGCCGCCACGGCGGCTGAATCGACGCCGGCCGCTCGCAAAATAAAAATTATTCTCGTCGGCGATTCGACCGTCAACGACGGCGGCGGCTGGGGCTATGGCTTTAAGCAATTTCTCACCGCGGATGCCGAGTGCAGCAACACCGCCGCCAACGGCCGCAGCTCGAAAAGTTTCATCACCGAGGGCCGGTGGCAAAAGGCACTGGAATTAAAAGGGGATTATTATCTCATCCAATTCGGCCTCAACGACGAGCCGGGCAAAGGCCCGGACCGCGAAACCGATCCGGCCACGACTTATCCGCAAAATCTGGCGCGCTATGTGGACGAGGCGCGGGCCATCGGCGCGCAGCCGGTGTTGGTCACGTCGCTGACGCGCCGGAATTTTGACGCGGCCGGCAAGCTGGTTCCCAGCCTCCTCCCGTATGTCGCGGCGATGAAAAAACTGGCGGTGGAGAAGCAGGTGCCGCTGGTGGATCTGCACGCGCGCAGCGTCGAGTATTGCGAAAAAATCGGCCCGGAGGCAACGGCGAAGCTGAATCCACCCGGCAAGGACGGCAAGCCGGACACAACGCATTTGAACGCGGCCGGGCGCGTGGTTTTTGCGCGGCTCGTGGTTGAAGAACTGCGGCAGGCGGTCCCCGAACTCGCGCCGCATCTGCTCGCGGATCCGAATCCCGCAGCGGTGTTGCCGAAAATTTTTGACGTGAAAAAATTTGGGGCGGCGGGCGATGGGAAAAACTTTGACACGCCGGCGATTCAGAAAGCGCTCGACGCCTGTGCCCAGGCCGGCGGCGGGACGGTGGAATTTCCGGCGGGAGTTTATTTGAGCCGGCCGATTTTTTTGAAAGGCAGCGATCTGACCGTGCAATTGGACGCGGGCGCAAAGCTGCAGGCGAGCGATCAATTTTCCGATTTCACCAACGCGGAAAAATCCGGGGCGGTGTTCGCGCTGGTGAACGCGAATGGCTTGACAAATTTGACCATCACCGGCTCCGGTGTCATTGACGGCGCCGGCGCGGTTTGGTGGCCGGCGGTGCGCGCGGCGAAAAAAAATGGCGTGCCGGAGCCGCGTCGTCGGCCGCGTTTGGTGGTGCTGCAAAATTGCCTCCATCTGCGCGTCGAAGGTATCACGCTGCAAAACTCGCCGAGTTTTCATCTGGTGCCGAGCGATTGCGAAGATGTGATCGTCACGGGCGTGACGATCAAAGCTCCGGCGGATTCGCCGAACACGGACGCCACGGATCCGAGCGCGTGCCGGCACGTCATTTATTCCCAATGCACATTTGACGTGGGCGACGACAACATTGCCATCAAGTCCGGCCACGTGGATTTGGCGCATCCGCACGCAGCGGTTGAGGATATGCTGGTTGAGAACTGCACGTTTCTCGCCGGCCACGGCATGAGCATCGGCAGCGAGACGGTTGGCGGCGTGAAAAATCTGACCGTGCGCAACTGCACGTTTGACGGCACGACCAGCGGCATCCACATCAAGTCCGACCGCTCGCGCGGCGGCGTGGTGGAGAGCTGCACTTATTCAAATTTGACGATGCGGAACGTGAGAATTCCGATCAACATCACGGGCTACTATCCCAAAATTCCCGCGACCGATGCCGCGCAGCCGGTGACGGACAAAACGCCGCAGTATCGCAATTTGAAAATCGTGAATCTGACGGCGGACAGTCCGCAAAGCGCGGGCTTCGTGGTCGGTCTGCCGGAGAGTTGCGTGACGAACCTGGTGTTTGACAACGTGCGCATCACCGCGCCGAAAGGTTTGACGGTGCGCCATGCCCGGGCGGTTGAGTTCAAAAACTCGGAGATCAAGACCGAGCAAGGCGGGGCGCTGATTTTGGAAACCGGCGCGGAAGTTTCCGGACTGAGGTGACGGCCGCAGGTTGTCGGCGGCTCAACGGCTTGCTTTCCCGATCGGTCGCGCTTGAAACTGACACGTTTATCCCATGCGCAAGCTCCTGCGGGCGGCAGTTTCCGCCGTCGTTTCGCTTTGACGCTGTGCGGTTCGTCGCGTAGCGTATCCGTTCGTTTTAACCAACGCATTTGAAAGACAAACGTGAATTTTTTCCGAAAAATTTTTCCGACCAAGAACGACCGCGATGTGAAGAAAATCCGCCCGGTCGTGGCGCGCATCAATGAAATCGAAGTCGGCCTGCAAAAGCTGTCCGACGATGAATTGCGCGCCAAGACGGCCGCGTGGAAAGCCGAACTTGCCCTGATCGAGGACAAGGATGAACTCGCTCGCAAGCTCGATGAAATCCTGCCGGAAGCCTTTGCCGTGGTGAAAAACACCTGCCGTCGCCTGTGCGGGCAGGACGTGATCGTGCGCGAACATCCCATCCGCTGGGAAATGATTCCGTTCGACGTGCAGCTCATCGGCGGTTATTCGCTGCATCACGGGCACATTTCCGAAATGGCCACCGGCGAAGGCAAGACGCTGGTCAGCACGATGCCGGTTTATTTGAATGCGCTGACCGGTCGCGGCGT
>CAJAQO010000035.1 GCA_903944085.1 uncultured Verrucomicrobia subdivision 3 bacterium | reverse complement strand
GGAAGCAGATTGATCCTCCAAGGCGATGGAAATTTTGTCAACAACGGCGGGGACACCGTGATTGTCACCGGGGTCAGCACGACCAGTGAATTGCGCGCCAGCGGGGCGTCCAGCTCGTTCATTTACTTCCCGGACCTGCAAATGGCGGGCGGCCAGCTCGACAATTCCGGGAACAACGTCGGCAACTCCAATGCCGGCCAAAGCCAGGGGCTGCTGGACTTGACGGGAGAGATCGACATCGTAAGCAACGCCACCTTCTACTCGGACAGCGGGGTGCGCACCAGTTCACTTCGCACAATCAAGATCGGTGCGTGGCTGACCGGCAGCGGAACGATCCAATTCTCTGCCTTCGATGCAAGCTTCAACTCGAATAACTTGGTGGTCACTTGCACTAGCAACACCTTCAACGGTCAGTGGTTGGTCACACAGGGCGCCCTGCTGGGCAGCGGATTGAATTCACTGGGGACCAACAGCATTACGGTTGGGACCAACGGCGCATTGGAAACTCTCTACAATCTCAACGATCCCAGTGCCACCCTGATCCTCAATGGAAAAATGTTCCTGCATTCCAGCGACGTTTTCCATGCGCTAACAGTCGGCGGCGTCCCAGTCAGCCCGGGAACTTACAGTTACGCTGCCTTGGCGGCGGCGTATCCAACCAATTTTCCAGCCGCTTGGTTGCTACAGATCGGTTCGACCTTCAGCAACGCCTCCGGCAGCATCACTGTGCTAACGGGTCCGCCGCCGCCGCAAAGCGTGACCATCACCCAGTCCAGCTTCAGCTCCAGTCTGGGCACCCTGACTCTGGCCGGCACCAATGGGGTGGCGGCGGGCACCTATCACGTGCTGACGACTACCAACCTGGCGTTGCCCTACAACCAATGGTCAGTGATCACCAACGGAACCTTTGACAATACCGGGGCCTTTAATATAACCTTGCCTTTCAATTCGGCAGATTCCCAAGGATTCTTCTCGGTAAAATCGCCTTGAACACAGGGACGTGCCGCGCTTTTTTCTTGAAGCAATGAACATCACCCGCCGGCCAAGCAGGGGCGACATCAATAAACCGCGCTTTGACCAACGGGTGGCAAGCCGGGCATCTTGGGGCGGCTGACGTTTAAGCGCGCGGCAATTTTTATGCGACATGATCGAAAATTGACGAAGACCCTTGGGCGAGCCACTGGCCGCGTGGCGGCCCTGGGGTTGGCAATACTGATTTTTAATTGTGACGGTAAAATTTGGGCGGCGAAAAACCCGCTCAATTCCATCGTAGCTGAGAACTTTGACGCCAAGTCGGGTTTGCTCCGGGTGGAAAAATGCAGCGAGGGCGGCAAGAATGTTTGTGCAATTCACGACGGCGACTATCTGGTTTTCAAGGGGTATGATTTTGACAGCGGCGTGGCGGGGTTCAAGGCGAGAGTTGCCAGCAACAATCACGGGGCGATTGAGGTCCGGCTGGATGGCCCGGCCGGGCCGTTGATGGGGACTTGCGTTTTCCGCGCTACGGGTGGGTGGCAAGACTGGCAGGAAGTCAGTTGTCCCGTGGAAAATTCCCAGTCCGGTGTCCGGGATGTTTTTCTGATCTTCAAGGGTGCCGGGAAAGGCGCGCTGGGAAATATAAGTTCATTTGTCTTTCTGAAATCCATGGTGGCCAGCACCTCCAGCATCCCTTTGGGTGATCCCAACCGGGCGGATGTCCCGGATGACGAGCCGCAGGCGGCGCATGCTTGGGGTATTCCGGAAAATGGCTTTACGGATGATTTCGAGGACGGGCAGCTCAAGCACTGGACGACCGGCGGCATCAGCGTTACCACCAACGCCCTGGCTGGAGGATATTCGGCGGCGGGCGGCGGGACCAATTTCAATTTTGCACTGACACCGGGCGTGTATATCAATAAAACCGACACTGGTGGCGAGTGGCGGACGCTGGCAGAGGCGGCGCTCTCGGCGGATGTGGTCATTGACTCGCCGGATGCCAGTCCGGGAATTGGCTTTTCCTCCAAGGATGCGCAACAGTGGATTTATGTGGCTCTGAATGCGCGCAGCAACTCCCTGGATGTGTGGCGGAAGTTCGCCCACAGCGAGGCGGTCCGGGTCAAACAGTTTTCCGGGGCAACGAACCCGGTCGGAACGCGGTGGACCATCGAGCCGGGTGTCAAATACCGGCTGCAAATGGACTGGTCGCCCTACTCGGACGGCTTGATCGTGTTTCTTCACGATGCGCAGGGCAAAGCCATCACGAGTTTCCGGACGGTGATTGATCTCCCGGTGGCGCGGCGTCCCCTGCTAGCCTGCGCCGGTGGCGCGGCCCGGTTTGATAATGTTAAATTTGACCCGACGCTGGATGCTTGGAATTTCAAATGGCAGTGGAAGAAGACGCCGGTGCTGGCCCCGGATGTTTGCAACCCGGCGATTTGGAAATGGACGGATGGAAAATATTATATGATGTGGCGGAAATTCGGGGCGGACAATTATCATGGCATCATTTCCTCTCCGGATGGCATCACGTGGACGCGGGTAAAAGACGAGGTGTTAAAATGCACCGGGGACATGAACGCGGTGGTGGACCCCTTTGGTGACGGCCGCGTCTATGTCACGCCGGGTGGCGCCGGCATGCCTTGGTGGAGCAGCGACGGCGCGAATAATTTTACCGTCTGGAAGAACACCGGCCTCAACCTCGGCAGCATTTTTGGCAATTGTCGAATTCAGGAAATTATTGATACCAGCAAATATCATCAGCTGAGGCCGGTGCCGCTGGCCGGGGTTGATTATCGGTTTATCGCGTTTTGCGAAGACTGGAACCGCAGTCCCAAGCCGCATTCGGTCGTGCTTTTATCCAACACCCTGACCAACTGGGTGCTGGCCAATCCCGACCCGATCATCCCGCCGGGAACCAATTTCTGGGGCGAGAAGGGAAATGCGATTGGTTCGGCAATCGTTTTACCGGACGGCAACATCCTCGTTTCCTCCTGCTCCTGCACTTACGCCGGCTACACTGGGGCACCGGAGCCGAGCAATATCTCGGCCATCGTCGATGGCCGGCAGCCGTGGAAGGTGTTGAAGCTCGGGGTGCTGCCGGATGCGCCGGTATCGCGAGATCAGGTGTGGTATGAGGGGCCGAACTTTGGCACGGCGTTCTATTATGAGCCGGCGAATGACACGCTCTTCTTTTACGGCGGCTTTCACGATTACTATATCGGCATGATGCGGGTGCAAAATTTTTCGCAGTCTGTTTTGCTTCAGCCGCGGACGGGCGGGATTTCGCCGGAAAAGAACAGCCATTATCAAACGCAAAAACTCGACTGAGAAGGCTCCCAATTGGTCAGGCCGGCCGCCGGTTAAAGGGCTGGAAAAAATTCAAACGGGGGTTCATCCTTGATTTTTTCCCGACCACACGGACTGTTTCCTTTATGCCAATTCATGTTTTCTCATTGCGGCCGGCCCAGATCTGGCGGGCATGGTCCATGATCTTGGTGGCTGGCCTGGCCTGGTGGGCCGGGCCGGCACGGGCGGACTTCACCAGCGGGATGATCGCCTGGCTGACCATGGATCAGACCAATGGGCTCATGGCTTACGATGCGACCACGAACGGCAACAACGCGGTGTTGACCAATTTCACGGGCAGCTCCCAGTGGGTGACAGGCGAGACCAATGGCGCGTTGAATTTCAATGCGACCGCGACCAACCAGTGGGCCTTCATCAGCGACAGCAACGGCCGGCTCAATCTCAGCACCAATGCCGGCACGGCGTTTTCGATTGCCGTCTGGGTCAAGGCGACGCCCGGTGTGCAGCCTAACGGCGCGGGCATCATTGCCAAAGGCTACGGCCATGGCGGGGAAAAATTCGCGCTGGATGTCTATGGCACCTATCGTTTTTACGTTCGCAACGCGGCTGGCACCAGCATTCTCATCGGACCGGTTGGGACGGTGGATGGCGGCTGGCACCACCTGGTCGGCATTTACAACGGGATTAACACCAATGGCGGCCTGCAACTCTATATTGACGGGCAACTGGCGGGCTCGAACAACGCGCCCGCCACGCTGCTGAATACCACGCACGACATCAGCCTGGGCTCGCGTGAAAACACGTCCACCTCGGGCTACACCCTGCCACTGTTTGGCGCGCTCGATGACGTCCGGATTTATACGCGCGCGTTGTCCGCCGCCGACGTGCAGCAGCTTTACCAATCCACGGTGCGGCCGCCGGTCATCATTCCGACGGCGGAGTTCACGGCTCTGAGGCAGAAGTGGTTTGCGGTGCTCACAGGCGGGACCAATCTGAATCTCGCGGACCCGAATGCCCAGGCCAATATTTCCAACCTGACGGTCGCCGCGCAATCGCTTTGGAGCACGCTGAACCAATCGCCCGGGCGGGCCTGGCTGTGGTCCAACTTGTCGGGGCTCACCAACAACTCGGGAGACATTTGGAACACTTACTTGAATTTGCAAACGCTGGCGCTGGCCTACAGCACGACGGGCAGCGGCTTATGCACCAATGCCCAGTTGGCCGCGAGCCTGATCAGCGCGCTGGATTGGATGCATGCCAACATCTACAATGAGAATAACACGAACCAGTATGAAAATTGGTGGCACTGGCAGATCGGCGTGCCGCTGGCACTGAACAACGTCACGGTGTTGCTTTACAATCAACTTACTGGGACGGAAATAACGAATTACATGAACGCGGTCAATCATTTCACCCCGACACCCACGGGCGATGAGGCGAATTTGCTGTGGACGGCAACGGTGGTCGGTGTGCGGGGAGCCATCATCATGGACTCGACCAAATTGAACGCGGCCGTGCTGGCGCTGAGCAGCATCTTTCCCTATGTCACCAGCGGCGACGGATATTACGCGGATGGTTCCTTTGTATTTCATAGCTACTACGCTTATACAGACAGTTATGGCGAGTCATTGATCCAATATTTTTCGCGCCTGATGGAAATGGTGAACGGCTCGCGCTGGGCGGTGACCGATCCCAATCAGACCAATGTTTATCAGTGGGTTTATAATTCCTACCAGCCGGTAATCCACGATTGCGAGGCGCTGGACATGGTGCGTGGCCGGGCGATTGCGCGATATGATGAGCCGAGCCAGTTCATTGGCGGGGAGGTTGTCGCCGCCATCCTGCACGTCGCCCAGTTTGCGCCTACCAATGACGCGGTGGCGTTCAAGAGCATGGCGAAATGCTGGATGCTGAGCGACACGGTCACGAACTTTGTTGCCAGCACCGATCTGGGCACGGTTCCGCTGGCGCAAGCCGTGCTGGCGGATCCCGCCATTCCGGTCCGCCCTGAAATGACGGCCCATTATACCTATGCCGGCATGGACCGCGTGGTGCATCTGCGGCCCGGCTACACCTTTGGCCTGAGCATGTTTTCCCACCGCATTGCCACCTTTGAATTCGGCAATAACGAGGACTTGAAGGGCTGGTATACAGGTTATGGAATGACTTATCTTTATAACACCGATCAGACCCAGTTTGACGATTGCTTCTGGCCCACGGTCAACTCATATCAATTGCCGGGAACCACCGTGGACACGCAGCCCCGGAGCGCCGGTTCCGGCGGCGGCTACCTTAGCGTCAACAATTGGACGGGCGGCGCCACGCTGGGTGCCTTGGGCGCGGCTGGAATGCAGCTCAACGCCTGGAACAGCAGCCTGACCGCCCGGAAATCCTGGTTCATGTTTGACAACGAGATTGTGTGCCTGGGCGCCGGCATCACCAGCACCAGCAATTGGGATGTGCAGACCATTGTCGAGGATCGCAAGCTGACCAGCGTCGGGACAAACGACTTTACGGTGAATGGAACGGTGGAGCCGGGCTGGCTGGGCTGGGCCGGGTCGCTGGCGGGTGTGTCTTGGGCGCATTTGACGGGGAACGTGCCGGGCGCAGACATTGCCTATTATTTTCCGCAGCCGGCCGCACTGAAGAGCACGCGCTCGACCAGCACGGGATCGTGGTATGGCATTGATCCCTACGAGGTGGGATCTCCCACCAATACGATTGGCCGGAATTATTTGTCGTGCTGGTTTGATCACGGCACTAATCCAGTGAACGGGACTTATGCCTACGTGCTGCTTCCCGGCAAATCCGCCGCCGACACGGCGGCTTATGCCGCCACCCCGCAAGTGTCGGTGATCGTTAATACCAACACCGTGCAGGCGGTGAGCCAAGGGTCGTTGGGCGTTACGGCCGCGAATTTTTGGACGGATGGCAGCCAGACGGTTGGCGGCATCACCGCGAATCGAATGGCCTCGGTGCTGGTGCGATTAACGGAAACCAACCTCACCGTGGCCGTGGCCGACCCGACGCAAACCAACACCGCCGGTATCACGGTGACTGTGGCCCAGCCGGTGACGCAGGCGGTTTCCCTCGATTCGGGCGTGACCGTCGGCCAATTGTCGCCGGGGTTGCAGATTACCGCCGCCACCGCCGGCGCGGTTGGAAAGACCTTTCATGCCAGTTTTCTCTACAGCCTGACGAATTTTGCCGCGTGGCAAAAGGTGTATTTCACGCCGGACCAACTGGCCAACCCGGCGATCAGCGGGCCAATGGCTGATCCGAATGGCGATGGCGTCAAGAATGTGATGGCATACGCACTGGTGCTGAATCCCTGGCAGCCCGCCACGAACACGCTTGTGCCCGGCGTCACCGGGGGACATTTTGCGTTCACCTACACCCGGCGCGAACTGGCGGCCGACCTGTTGTATTATGTTGATGTCTCCACCAATCTGGTCACCTGGGACACGAGCGGGACGCAGTTTAGCCAGAATGTTTTGTCTGATAATGGCACTGAACAAGTGGTTCAGGTCACAGATTGGCCGGCTGGCAATTTTTATGCGACCCGGTTCTTTCGTCTCCGCGTGGTCTATCTTCATCCGTGAACCCCCACCGGTCAGCAGGGTTGGTGACTGAACCGCCCGGAGCCATCCCGTGTCATCCAAATATTCTAGACATCAGAACTGTGTGGATAACCACATGGATTAACGCTCGGGCTTTCGCTTCCAAATTAGAAGCCGCCGGACGGTCCATTGATCAATTTGACGCCGGAGGTGACGGAACAACTCCTGATCCAACACGTCGACAAGTAAATACCTATATGACTAATTTACGATGTGTTTTTAAAACTCGGTTGGGTGCCAGTTGCCGGAGGCAACCGCAATTGACTTAATCCTGTTTGCTACTTCAGTTTTTTTCGCAACCAGGCTCTGACCGGTTCATCGAACAGTTTTGAACTGGCATAGGCCAGCACGATGGCGCCGGAAAACGTGAGCAGGGCATGGGGCCAAGCCTGCCCTAAAGTAATGCCGCTGTGATTACTTACCCAGGCCACGTAAAAATAGACCAGCACATAGTGGGTCATATATAAGGGATAAGAAAGATTGCCGAGGAACTTGCAAATCTTATCTTCCGTTTGACCATGCACCACTCCGCTGGCACCAAGGTGGACAATCAGGGGAAAGACAATGATGATGCAAAAAGCTTCGAACAAACCATTCATCCAAAGATGTTCGGCCCCGCCTATTCTTGGCATCAACAAAACCACCACCACCAACAGGCTGCACCATAAGAAAGCATTTTTGATGGCGGCAGGCCGCGCTATCCGCGATAACAGCAAGCCGGCAAAAAATGGGAACAAGGTGCGCGTTATCCCGACGCGCATGTGTTCGGCATTTAGGGTCCAGCCACCGGTAACGTCTCCGTTCGGGTTGGTGACCGCAAAATGCACCAGCACCGCACCGGCCAACACTACAAAACAAGCTAAGGCTTTATTAGATAATTTCCTTAGACCCAGCGCGTAGAGAATATTGGCGATATACTCGAAAAATAATGACCAGCCGACACTGTTGAGCGGATGCATTTCTTGCCAGCCACGGATGTCCATGGAAAGCGGAATGGGCAGGATCGTATATCCGATCAGCAGCACGACGATTAGCTTCCATACCGGAACGGTATGAATGAGCGGCCAGATGGTTGAGTCGGTGAAGTAAAAGCCGATGGCGCCAAGTGTCATGCCCAAGACCACGAGGGGTTGCAGCCGCTCGAACCGGCGCCGGAGAAAGCCGCCAAAGGTTAATTGGTTCCACCGGTCGTCGTAAGCGTAACCAATCACATAGCCGGACAGGAGAAAGAAAAAATCAACTGCCAGGTAACCATGGTTGACCACATTGTTCAGGTGATTGCTGGAAAGCGGCTCGGCCAGATGAAAGCATACCACGATGATAGCGGCTACGCCCCGAAGTCCATCCAAGATTTGATAGTGCGGCTTTGTGCCGAGTTTGTTATTGTTCATACGGACGATTGATATGCCTACGCAAGCTCGGTTTTCTGTTTGTTAATGGGAAGAACCGCTGGAGGGTATTAATCAAAACGTTCCAGCCTCGACGCTCTTGGCCACCGCCGCAAAATCCACCGCCACCTCACCGGTATCATCCGCATCTCTTTGATAGCTGATGGTATTTTTACCGGCTTTCAGGGCCAGCGTTTCGCCTTGAACCATCCAGACATCCCAACTGGTGGTGCGCTGAAAATACGTCTGCTTGATT
The DNA here is from genome assembly GCA_903944085.1 of uncultured Verrucomicrobia subdivision 3 bacterium. Taxonomy (GTDB): domain Bacteria; phylum Verrucomicrobiota; class Verrucomicrobiia; order Limisphaerales; family UBA11358; genus UBA11358. The sequence goes on along the minus strand of CAJAQO010000035.1, from coordinate 4,904 downwards.
TTGACGCCGTTCACATACACGGAGAGTGATCCGCGCCCGGGCGGATAAATGTCGGGAAAGGATTTTTGTTCGCCGGCCACCTTGACCCCATTCGCATAGCGCAACGTCACCCGATAATCGCCCGGCACCGAAACCTTCACCGTGAACTCCGCCTTCGCCCCCGGCTTGGTGAAACCACTCACATAACCGCTGCCGGTATAATTTTTATATTCCGCCCCCTTTGCCGCTCCGCCGGCAAGTTTCCATTGCTCCGCCTGATACACCTTGCCCAGGCCGGGATCGCCTGCTGGTTTGGCCTGAATGGTCGATGGTCCTAACGGCGCACCAAACACCGGCACATCATTGCTGTTAAAGGTGAATTTTTGGATGTTTACTTCGCGCATTCCGTTGTCATCCGCACTGAAAGTTTTGGAATGAAACATCACCCAGTTTTCCGTGCCATCACGGGATACCGTGAAACTCGCCCGTGACGGACCCCAGACTTCCGCGGCGGTGTGCAGCAATGTGCCCAACGGTTTCCAGGAGGACTTTTGATCGATCGGCCCTGCACTTGGCGTGTATATCCGGGCGACCAGGCAATAGCTTTTCGAGGCAAACCCGCCCGCCGCCCCCGTCATGATCAACTTGTCTCCGTGCACGATTGCCCGCGGTCCCTCGGCATCCAGCCCCATTTCCTTGCGCTGCGCCGTGATCGTGATCGGGTTGTCCATGGGTGCCATGAGCGCGCCGCTGACGTGCTTGTCTGACAACGAACCCCAGAACGCATAGAGCTGGTTGTTGAACGTTACCACCGTGAAATCGTTCGCCTGGCCGTTGCCGTGTTCATCCCCGGTGAACAGCACGCCCTGACATGTGAAGCCTTCCAGCGGGTTGCCCGTCTTCGCCTGCAATACCACCGCCAGGTGGCGCCAGCCCTCGGATTTCACATCTGCGCAAAAATAGATATACCATTTGCCGTGGATAAAATGCAGTTCCGGCGCAAATACCCGGCGATAATTATCCGCATCCTGCCACACTTTCACCTTCTCACCGCGATCCAGCAACGTCGGCGACTTGGAGACATAGACTGCCGTCGGATCCACCGGACCCGAAGTGCACACGTAATAGCTGTCATCTTGATAGCTCACCCAAGGATCCTCCCCTTGGTATAGCGGATTGGAAAACTTCCCCAAGTCATTGGCCGGGGCCGGAAAAGCCAGGGACAATGACAGCAGCAATAAACAATGGAACTTTTTCATGCGTTTGGTGTCCCCATGGTATCAGAATGAAATTTTTGGTCTATGGCATGGAGTGGCCACAAGCCTCCCTGGAGACGTAATTTTCAGCAGTTAGGGCGACCCCGCATTCGGTTCCTTCGCTCCATGGGACGGGGATGAGGCTGCGGACGGACAATAACAGGTGCCTTGGCGACTACCGCAGCTAACAGGCTCAGCAAGCAGGACGAGTGGGCGTTGGAACGACTCCGCCAACTGATAGAAATGCTGCCCGGCGCCGAAAACAAAGCCAGCTGCGTTTTCACCAGGGGTCAAGCGATTGAACTAGCGCCTGCCGCTCTTGGCGCGCCGGACTTTTTTCGGGAAGCTTTTTGTTGGCTCTGCCGTCAAACGTTCTATGATGAATTTCATGAACCGCTGCCGTTTCCAAATCATGGGCCTTCTCCTAGCCGTTCTTCTGCAAACTTCCGCCATCGCCGGCCTGCGGGACGCGCAATGGCAGGTGGTGCAGGACGCCGTCAAAAAAGGCTTGCCCCAAACCGCCCTGACCAACCTCGAGCCCATCATCAACGCTGCCATGAAAGAAAAGGCCTACGCCGAGGCGACGAAGGCCATCGGCGAGAAAATCGCGCTGGAAGGAAACATCCAGGGCAACAAGGCCGAGGAACGCGTCATGCGCCTCGAAGCCGAAATCGCCAATCCGCCACGCTTCCTGCGCGAGGGCGATACGCTGGAGTTCAGCGTGAAAATTTCCAACCAGAGCGACCAACCGCAGCGCGGTGCGGTGAAACTGGTTTTTTCAGATGCGGCAACGCAGCAATCCGTGGATACGTTGTTCGGCAACAGCAAACCTGAACTCGCCTTCGACATTCCCGCGAAGGAATCGCGCAGTTACTCCTGGCGTATCAGCGTGCCGGATGGTGCGCCGTTTCTCGTTTACAAGGCTGTGGCTTCGACCGGCACGTTGAGTGACGGCGAGGAAGGTTATTTGCCCGTGCTTTCGCGGCGCATTTTTGTGACGGAATCATTGCCGTTGCCGATTCGCGGCAAAGTTGGCGGCGGCGAAGTCGTGAAGAAATTTGAGTTCACCAAGCTGCTGAATTCTGGCAAGTCGTCCACGCTCCAAAATGAAAGTCTCACCGTGCAGATGGTGTCGCAGCCGGCATGGTATGCGGTGCTGGCGCTGCCGTATCTCATGGAGTTTCCATACGAATGCAGCGAGCAGACGTTCAACCGGCTTTACGCGAACGCGCTTGCGCGCCACATCGCCAATAGCGATCCGAAAATCCGCCGCGTGTTTGATCTTTGGAAAAACACGCCCGCGCTGGATTCGCCGATGGAGAAAAATCAGGACCTCAAATCCGTGATGATCGAGGAAACTCCGTGGTGGCGGCAGGCGAAAAACGAAAGCGAGGCGCGCCGCAACGTCGGAATTCTTTTCGACGACAACCGCCTCAACAACGAGACGACGGCCACGCTGAAGAAGCTGGAGGAGATGCAGCTTGGCGACGGACGCTGGCCGTGGTTCCCCGGCGGCTATGGTAACGATTACATCACGCTCTACATCGTCACGGGTTTTGGCCGCCTGCGGCACCTCGACGTGGACGTGAATGCGGCCCCGGCGATCCGCGCGTTGCAGCGGCTCGACGAATGGATGCGTGAAAGTTACGACCGCATCCAGAAGGATTGGAAACATCCGGAGGAATACGTTCCCAGCCCAACGGATGCGCTGTATCTCTACGGCCGCAGCTTTTTCCTCAAGGACATGCCGGTTGCCGCGCAGAACAAAACGGCGGTGGACTTTTTCCTGAAGCAGGCGCGCAAATTCTGGCTGCAAACCGACAATCGCCTGACGCAAGGCCATCTCGCCATCGCGCTGAAACGATTCAACACCTTTAACGCGTTTGCCGATACCACGCCGCTCGACATCCTGAAATCGCTCAAGGAGCGCAGCGTGACCAGCGAGGAAATGGGCCGGTTCTGGCGCGACACGGAATTAAGCTGGTGGTGGTATCGCGCGCCGATTGAGACGCAGGCACTGATGATCGAGGCGTTCGACGAGGTGGGGGACGACGCGCAGGCAGTGGACGATTGCCGAGTCTGGCTGCTCAAGCAGAAGCAGACGCAGGATTGGAAAACCACGACCGCCACGGCTGACGCGGTCTATGCGCTGCTCCTGCGCGGAAAAGATTTGCTCGCGAGCGACAAGCTCGTGGAAGTCAGCGTGGGTGGAATCAATGTGACGCCGGGAGCAAAAGCAGAAGTCAGAAGTCAGAAGTCAGAAGTCAGAACGGAAGTGGAGCCTGGCACTGGCTTTTACGAACGCCGTTTTACCGGCGCGGAAGTGAAGACGAAGATGGGCGAGATCACCGTTAAGAAAATGGACGAAGGCGTTTCGTGGGGCAGCGTGCATTGGCAGTATTTCGAGGACATCAGCAAAGTAACGCCTTATGAAGGCACGCCGTTGAAGCTGAAGAAAACTTTGTTCACCAAGGTCAACACCGCCAAAGGCCCGACGCTCGAACCAGTGAAAGGCGCGCTCGCCGTCGGCGACGAACTCGTCGTGCGCATCGAGTTGCGCGTGGACCGCGACATGGAATACGTCCACCTCAAAGACCAGCGCGGCAGCGGCACGGAGCCGGTGAATGTGTTGTCGCGCTACAAATACCAGGATGGTCTCGCGTATTACGAGAGCACGCGGGACACCGCGAGCCACTTCTTCATTGATTATCTTCCGAAGGGTGTTTACGTGTTCGAATACTCCACGCGCGTGCAGCAACGCGGCAGCTATGAGACCGGCGTGGCGGAAATCCAGTGCATGTATGCGCCGGAATTCAACAGCCACAGCCAAAGCCTGCCACTGGTGGTGAAGTGATGCGAACCAATGCGGATGTTCAGGCCGTCGGATCGGCGGATCTCTACGCCGGCCTTGTTAGGCGGCTGGCTGCTCTGGCCCGCACTCTCGCTACTGCTTGTGGCGTTGGTCATGGAAATCAAAGTGCTGGGTGTATGATTGCTGCCAGAATCAGCGGACAAAGGTATGCCCTTCCACTGTATACTGATCCACTACAATATCTGTCAAAACGTCTTTCTCCTCATCAAAAGCCCATTGGACTAGAACAATCCTGGTAAAGAATTTTCCCACTGGATATTCCTCAAGCTCTACATCAATCGTGTTATGCGGAGCTAAGGCATGCCAGCTCCTACCGACTGGCCAAAGCTTGCCTTTATACTGATGTAAATCCTCTGCCACAAATCTGAGAACATTTGTGCCGCTGGAACCCAATGGCGTGTGAACGAGCAATTCGGAACGGATATGTTCGTTAGATGAAAATCTGCTGATATGAACCTGATTAGTGGAACATCCAGACAACAAAACTATGGCCAGTAATAGATGATAAAATCGCATACGCCTAACGTAGAAAGCTGAGCCACCGCCGACTCGCGGCGTGAACCGCGACAGCGGAACGGCAAGCGCCAACGGCGGTTAGATGCCATGATGGGTTGAACGCGGCACAATTCAGTGCCACGCTACGAACGTAGTTCAAACCATCAATCATCACATCTATGCAAGAATACATTCTTAAACCCACCATGACACGCCCCACCGTAACGCTGACGCCGACCGCTGACAAGCCCGCAGTGGTGAAGATCATTCCGCCGCGCCAACCGTTGCCCACGGCCACCATT
>CAJAQO010000034.1 GCA_903944085.1 uncultured Verrucomicrobia subdivision 3 bacterium | reverse complement strand
CCGGTTGTGCAAATTCGTATGCACATTATTTTCCTGCGCCACCGGCGCGAGGCCGCCGTTGTCAAACAGCCAGACAATCGCGGTCGGCTGCCGGAGCCAAGTCAGTTTCACCTGGTTGCCGGCACCGGAGCCGTTCACATGTTCGTTGAGGCAATAATGAAATAGATTATAGCCATTGCTCCGCCGCAGATTGCTGGGGCAAATCCACACGCAATTGCCCGGCTCGATGGCGGCGTTGGTGCGCCACGGCATCGCAGCATAAATCGGCAGGCCGAGTTCCTTGGGCAGGTCCACATACCAGCCAGCATCCACCGAACTGCCGCTCGCCGAACCGTCCGTGGGCAGATAATCCTGATGTTCTGTCGCGTAAAGCTGCGTGGCCAGCCCCCATTGCTTGAGATTGTTCCGGCAGGCGACCGCCTGGGCCGCCGCCTTCGCCCGGCCCAGCGCGGGCAGCAACAGCGCGGCCAGAATGGCGATGATGGCAATCACCACCAGCAGCTCGATCAATGTGAAGGCGCGCAAAGTTTTCATACGGCCTGGTGAAAGTTGAATCCATTTAACACCCGGCTGGCCGGTTGCCAAAGCTTTTTTTCGCGTTCCCGCGCGGCTAAAAAACTCGCGCCGGGCGGCGGCTCTGATATTGTCCGCAGGCATGATTCGGCTGGTTCTTTTCGACATTGACGGCACGCTGGTCCACACCGGCGGCGCGGGCACGGCGGCGTTCACCAAGACGTTTGCGAAGCATTTCAACCTGCACCACGGCACGGAAAAAATGAAATTCGCCGGCCGCACGGACGTGAGCTTGGTCCGCGAATTTTTCCGCATTCACGGTCAGGCCGAGTCGCCGGAAAATTTCGACCTGTTTTTCGAGCACTACGTTTTCTGGCTCGAACACATTTTGGAAATCAACGGCGGCCAGACGTGCCGCGGCGTCCGGCAGTTCCTCCGCGATTTGCCGGCGCTGCCCCAGCCGCCCGCGCTCGGCCTGCTCACCGGCAATATCCAGCTCGGCGCGGAAATCAAACTGCGGCATTTCGGCCTGTGGGAACTGTTTCAATTCGGCGGCTTTGCCGATGACCATGAAGACCGCAATCACATCGCCGTGGCCGCGCTGGCACGCGGTCGCCGCGTGCTGGGAAACGATTTGCAGCCGCAGGAAATTGTCGTGATCGGCGACACGCCGTTCGACGTGCGCTGCGGCAAATTCATCGGCGCGAAGACGCTGGCCGTGGCCACCGGCGGTGCAAAGTTTGCGGAATTAAACAAACACGCCGCCGACTGGACGGTGGAAGATTTGACGCAGATCAGCGCGCAGGAAATTTGTTCAAGTTGATTTACGATATACGATATACGATTTACACGCGTCCACTCATTCAGCGCGTAAATCGCATATCGCAAATCGTAAATTTAATGATAGTGGCAGCCGCCGCCGCAACAGCGGTGTCCGCTGCCGCTCTTCGGGTCGCCAGATTTCTCGCCGCCGGCCGCCGCGAAGGTGGAGAATTTCTTCGAGATTTTCGTCGAGCCGCACTGCGGGCATTTCGTCCCCTTCCAGTCGGCGGAGCGGACAAGGATTTCGCTGTCGTGGTCGCACTGTGCGCAATGAAATTCGTAAATCGGCATGGGTTAAATTATTCCGCATAAACACTGATTGGCAAGCGCAAGCTTTGCGGCCAAACTTACCCAGCATTATATGAATGACCTGACGCAATCCCGCTGGCTGCCCATTGTGCTGCTGACCTGCTCGAATCTTTTTATGACGGTGGCGTGGTATGGCCATCTGAAATTCAAGAGCCAGCCGCTGCTGCTCGTCATCCTGGCGAGCTGGGGCATCGCGTTCTTTGAATACGTCCTGCAGGTGCCCGCCAACCGCTGGGGCAACTCGGTTTATTCCGCCACGCAATTGAAAATCATTCAAGAAGTGATCACGCTGGCGGTATTCTGCATCTTCGCGATTTTTTATCTCGGCGAACATATCCGGTGGAATCACGTCGCGGCCTTTGTCTGCATTCTCGCGGCGGTGGCGTTCACCTTTCTGCCCAAACCCTAATTTCACAAAACCATGAACCCACCAACCAATACCAAGCCGATTGACCCGCGTGTGGGCATCGGCCATGTGCATTTGAAAGTCGCGGACCTGGAACGCGCGCTAAAATTTTACGTCGGCGTGCTGGGCTTTGAACTGCAACAACGGTTCGGCTCGCAGGCGGCATTTATTTCAGCGGGCGGTTATCATCATCACCTTGGGCTGAACACCTGGGAGAGCAAAGGCGGTAATCCGCCGCCGCCCGGCACAACGGGTTTGTATCACGTGGCGATTTTGTATCCCACGCGCGCGACGCTGGCGGACGCGTTGCGACGATTGCTGGCGGCCGGCGTGGAACTCGACGGTGCCGCCGACCACGGCGTGAGCGAGGCGCTTTACCTGCGCGATCCCGACGGCAACGGCGTGGAACTTTATCGCGACCGGCCCAAAGAACAGTGGCCGCGCACGCCGGGCGGCGAACTGGCGATGTTCACGCGGGCATTGGATTTGGACGGCTTGCTGGCGGAAAAGTAAATCGGCTTTTTTGTTAGAAAAATTGGAAAACGGTTTCAGCAGCCAGCGCGCCGATGTTATTCAAACACATGTGGCACGAGCGTCTTCAGCGCGTTCAACATGAACTGCACTGCGATGGCCGCCAGCAGCAGACCCATCACGCGTGTGCCGATGCGCAGCGCAATCGGGTTCAGCCGTTTCGCCCCGTGCGCCGCCATGCGCAAAACGCCGTAGCTCGCCAGCGCCACCAGCAGAATGCAGCCGCACAGCGCGAGGCTATACCAAATCGTTTTCGCCTCGGATTGCAGGAGGATCACCGTCGAAATCGCGCCCGGACCGGACAGCATCGGAATTGCCAGCGGCGTCACCGCGATGTCGGTTTTCTCCATGCCCGCCGCCGTTTCCTCGTGTGTTTCTTGCACGCGCGAACGCTGCGCCCGCAACATGTCCAGCGCCACCAGCAACAGCACGATGCTGGCGGCAATCTGAAACGCCGGCATGGTGATGCCGAGAAATTGGAAAATCCATTTGCCCGCGAAGCCGAACACCAGCAGCACGCCCGCGACGACCAGGCACGCGATTTTTGCCATGCGCGCCCGCTCCGCCGGCGTGTCGTTCGGCGTCATCGCGATGAACGCCGGGATCACCGCGAATGGATCCACGATGACAAACAGCGAACTCGCTGCGAGCAGGCTGTATTCAATCAGACTCATACGGAACACGGTGCCAGAATCGCGTCGCTCATCCCATGCACGATTTTTTTGTCGGCGGGAACAATCGTCGCCAGCACGCCGCCGAGCGCCGGCCGCGCCGCGTCGCCCTCGCCGCTGACAAAATAATACGGACACAGCCGCGCCCTGCCCTTCATCGGCACAACTTCATTCTTCGCAAAATCAAACCAGCTTGCCTCGACCATCGAAGGCTTGTGAAACCGCTGCAACACGCTCGGCGACGACTCGAAATTTTTCAGCGCCGCGTCCACCGCCGCGCTCCAGTCCGCCTGCGATAAATCGCTGCCGAGAAACACGCCGCGTGCGCCCCAGGCATTTTCGGAAAAGCCCGACACCTTCAAAATCAAGTCCCGCTCCTTCTGCGACAGCGTTTTCAACTGCGCCCAGTCCGTGAGATTCAATTCCGGAATCGCCGCCTGCGGCGGCAGCGGCGTCGGGTCCATGAGCCAGGTGTAAGGAATCACTTTTTTCAATCGCGCCAGAAAACCTTCGCCCAGCTCCTGCCGCCAGAAATTTTGCAGGTTCCGGTTCCACAGCAGCGCGAACAGCATTTTTTCCTCGAACATCGGTTTCGGCGGCGGCGTCAGGCGAATTTTCTTTTCCGCTGCGAGTTCAAAAATCCTTTTTGCATTCGCCACGTTCGCCAAATCGAACAGCTCAAAAAAACGATAAACCGCATCGCCATCGGCGAAGCCTTCAAATTTTGAATTTTGAATTTTGAATTTTGAATTGCCGATTTGACTGGCGAGCCATTCCATTTCCGGCCGATATGTCGCTGCTTCTTCCGAAACGACGATGTTGACCTGCTTTGCATCGCCGAAAATGGATTCAAACCCGCGCAGCATCCCGTCAGCGCCGCCCAACATTTTCAATTTCCAATTTTCAATTTCCAATTTTTCAGATTGGCGATTGGCAATTGGCAATTGGCAATAAGTTTGGTTCAGCCACGCCGTCAGCCCGATGCCGCCGGGAACGGAATCAAGTTCCGTGATACTGAAGCCGTTTTCCGTCAGCAAAATGTCCGGCCGGATGACGCGCGGCACGTCGCTCTTGAACGCAGCGGCGCGTTGCAGTTCGATCAATTCACGTGGCTTGCCCAAGTCCAGCCAGCGCGCGACCCATTCCGGTTGCTTGCCTTCGGCGCTTTTGCGGTAAAGCAGATTCACCGCGCGATAAAATTGCAGCAGCACGCGCCCCAGCGATTCAATTTCCTGCGCCAGGTTTTCACCGAGCGGAAACGGCGCGGGCGAAATTTTCCATTCCAATCCGGCGAAAAGCCCGCCAGCGGGAATTGAATCGCGGATGAAATTAGCTTGTTCAGTGGGTGAATTCACAAATTATTGGCCACAGATTAACACAGATGAAACACAAATAATTTCAATTCGGAAATCTGTGTTTCATCTGGGCCCATTTGTGGCTGATCAAGTCCTGATTTGCCCGCTGCCAAAGCCGAGCCATTTGTAGCTGGTCAGTTCGTCCAAGCCCATCGGGCCGCGCGCACCGATCTTGTCCGTGCTGATGCCAATTTCCGCGCCCATGCCGAATTCGCCGCCGTCGGTGAAACGCGTGCTGGCGTTCCAATAGACCGCCGCCGAATCCACCTCGGCGAGAAACTGCTTCGCGTGTGCCTCATTTTTCGTGACGATGCTGTCCGAGTGCGCCGAGCCGTAAAAATTGATGTGGTCAATCGCCGCCCGCACGCCGTCCACCACGCGCACGTTCAGAATATAGTCGTTGTATTCCGTGAAATAATCCTGTTCGGCCACGGGCTTGAGCTTCGCCGATTTGAAATTTGAAATTTCCAATTTCAAATTCTCCAACGTCACCGCGTCGCCGCGAATCTCGACGTGCTTGGCAAAAAGTTTTTCGCCGATGGCGGGAAGAAATTTTTCCGCCACCGCTATGTCCACGAGCAGCGTTTCCGCCGCGTTGCAGACGCCGGGGCGCTGGACTTTGGCATTCATTGTAATTTCCTCGGCCATTTTTAAATCCGCATCGGCATCCACAAAAACGTGACAAACGCCCTTGTAATGTTTGATGACGGGCACTTTTGAGCAGTCAGCAACGGCGCGGATGAGGCTCTCGCCGCCGCGCGGCATGCACAAGTCAACGTATTGCGTGAGCGAGAGCAGAATCGGAATAGCCTCACGGTCGGGCGTGGGCACGACTTGAATCGCGTGTTCGGGAAATGCTTCGTGTGCGATTTTCCCCGCATCAATCATCGTCCTGGCGATGATTTGATTCGAGTTCAACGCCTCCTTGCCGCCGCGCAGAATCGTGGCATTGCCGGATTTGAAACACAGGCTCGCCGCGTCCGCCGTGACGTTTGGCCGCGATTCGTAAATGATAACCACGACACCGATGGGCGTGGAAATTTTTTGCAGCTTGAGTCCGTTCGGGCGGACGCGTTCGTCCAAAATTTTTCCAACCGGATCGGGCAGCACCGCCACTTCGCGCAAACCTTTTGCCATGCCGGAAATTCTTTTGTCGTCCAATTTCAACCGGTCGAGCATCGCCGACGACAGCCCGTGCTGCGCGCCGAACTCCATGTCCAGTGCGTTGGCGGCTTTGATGGCGTCGGCGTTTTGCTCCAGCGCGGTGGCCATTGCGAGCAGGCAGGCGTTTTTCTCCGCCGTGGTCAGCTTTGCCAGTTCGCGCGATGCGGCCTTGGCCTGTTTGGCCAGCCGCGTCATCTGTTCCGTCAGATTCATGCGCAAGAAACTACGCCATATTTGCTTTCTGAAAAGGGGAAATCGTCGTGATCCTTGGCGAGGCCCCGATCCGGGTGCGTTTTGCCGCAATGGTTTTAGCGGGCATTTTGCGTCGCCGGGATTTGCAGCCAGACATCCACGCGCGGAACTTTCCAGTTATACGGCTTGTCCAAAATATCCGGCAAACCATCGCCGTTGAGGTCGGCCACGCGGGCTTCATGAAAGCCCACGCCGGTGGCGAAAACCGTTTCGCGAAAATTGCCGTTGCCATCGCCGAATAAAATCCACGCAGTGGCTTTCGGGTTGTCGTCGTCCGGGCGTCCCTCGCTCCATTTGGCCATTTCCGCCGCAAAAATATCCAGATGCCCGTCGCCGTCTATGTCCGCCACTTGCAGACTGTGACCGTGGATCATGTCGCGCTCCAGCAAATTGCGGCCCACCCAGTCGCGGCTGTTTTCCGGGTTGCCCGTGCATTCGTAAAAACGGAGCGGCCCGTCGCCATCGCCGGGCGCGATGACCACTTGCGGATATTTGCCGGGCTTGAATTTTCCGGCCGCAATGCGCCCGCCGATGGGGCCGATCTGGATGGGATCGAATTTTTTCCCGCCGCGATGCTTGAACCATAAATTGCCGGCGAGCAAATCAACTTTCCCATCGCCGTCTATGTCGCAGGCGGCCATTCCTTCCGCATAATGAAATTCACCGCTGTGGGCTTCACCGGCTCCACCGGAAAAAATTTTGGTCAGCGGCCACGATTCCGCAGGGCGCGGATCGGCGGGAATCTCCGCCAGGAAAATGGCTTTCGCACCTTGATTCCAAAAGGCGAGCTGCGGTTTGCCCGTGCCTAAAAAATCCCCGATGACCTGATCGTGATGTTGCGTGGCACCGCCCTTTTTGATCAAGTGCCGTTTCCACGAAACGTTGGGATCAAAATTCGGGTAGGGATTTTCCCACCACCAAACCTCATCGCTCTGCCAGTCGCCGCCGAAAATGATGTCGGGATGACCATCACCATCAACATCGAACACCACGCCACCGGCTTCGATCGAAAGAAAATTGGACTCGATGACAAAGCGGTCCCAGCCATGGGCCGCCGGGCGATACCAAACTAGAGCCGGCGCTTTCTGCCGAAAGCTCAGCACAAAACCATTAGTGCCGTCATGGGCAAAATCGCCGACCACGGCGCCCGTCTGTTGCGTGGAGGTTCCGGGCACGGGCAAATCGCCCGTGGCGCTGGAAAGATGCTGCCAGTGCAATTGGCCCGCTTGACCGGCGAGCGGAGCAATCAGCAGCGCAGCCGCCGCCAGAAATGCGCGAGCCTTTTCTTTCGGGATGGACGGCTTGGCGACGTCACGCGCTGCGGCGATGGACTGCCTGGCTCGCCACCCGGCCAATGGGGGGAAATTCATGCGGTGAAACTACGCCGAATTTATTTTCTGAAAAGGGCAATCTTGGGGCACATTCACGCTTGCAGCCAACGTCGGTTGCGGCTTGGCTGCACGAACGCAAAAGACTTTATGAACGTGAGCATGTGGATGACGCGGGATTTGTTGACCGTCGCGCCGGAAACCTCGGCGGCCGAGGCGGCGAAATTGATGGCGCAAAAACGTGTGCGCCGGCTCATGGTCGTGGAAAAATGGGCAGACGGCCTGCATCTGCTCGGCATCATTTCGGCGAAGGACGTGATTCATGCGTTTCCGCCGCATGTGAACCCATTTGCCATCGAAGGGCCGGATGCGCGCCTGACGCCGACGACGGTTTCGCAAATCATGACCGCCAGTCCGCGCACCACCACGGCGGACACGCCCATCGAGGAGGCGGCGGCGCTGATGTGCGCGCACAAAATCGGCGCGCTGCCGGTGCTGCGAGGAAAAATTCTCGCCGGCATCATCACGGAGTCAGATGTTTTCCGCGCCTTCGTCAGCCTGCTCGGCTCGGACGAAAAAGGCGCGCGCATCACGTTCGACGCCACGAAGGGCGAAGATGTTTTCGAGCTGATGGGCAAAATGGTGAGGCGCAAAAAAATCCGCATCATCAGCCTGATTTGGACGGAACAGGATCAACAACCGGTCTGCGTCGTGCGCATCGCCGGCGAGGACGTGGACGAGGTGTTGGAAGACTTGTGGAGTTCCGGCCACATCGTCATCAACGTCATCCGCTTCCCGTTTGTGGCGGAGCAAAAAGCTTAGCGCGCGGAAATTTTCGTCGCCGTGCGAATGGCGGCGGCGAGCTGCGGCGGCGTCCAGTCATTGCCGTCGAACTGCTTCGAGATTTTCCCGTTCGTGTCCAGCACAACCGTCCGGAGATTGTGCGACAGCACGCCGTTGTCCCGCCAGTAGCGAAAATCCAGCTTGGGCGCGAGCGCTCGAAGCGAATTGGTCGGTGCGACGGCGAACAGCCAGCGGTCCGCATTCGTGCCGCGATAAAAACTGGCGTAGCCCTGTAAAATCTGCGGCGAATCGAAACCGGAATCGAACGAAATGGAAAGCATCTGCCAGTTCGGCGGCGCGTTGGTGTCGGCCTGGAGAATTTTCTGCGCCTCGGAAAAATTCCGGTTCATGCGCGGACAAAATTCCGGCAGCGGACAGCTCGTGAAAAAAAAGGTGAATGCCACCGCGCTGCCGCGAAAATCGGCCAGGTGAATTGGCCGCCCGGTTTCACTGGTGAATTCTGCATCCGGCAACAATTCGCCCACCTCCAGTTCCGGTTCGGCGATGTGCCAGCCGGGCGGTCCGGTCACGCCGGTGCTGCCGGTGCGCTGGATGTTTTCTATCCAGTCGTTATCCGCCGTCACGACGAGCGTAAAAGTGATTTCATCGCCGGGCGCGAGACTGGCCAGCGCATTCGTGTCGCGCACGGAAAAAGCCATCGTCATCGCGGCCATGTAGCCGGGAATGGCTTCGTGCTGGATCGTCGCATGGCGATAATCGGGCGGAATTTCCTGCACGACGCCGCGCACGAAATAGGTCTGATTCGTGGCGGCGGAAACCGGCGGCGCGGACGTTTCACGGTGGCAGCCAATGGCCAGCAACAGTCCGCAGAACAAAAATATGGTCTTCATTTTATCAACCACGAAATACACGAAACACATGAAATGAACATAAAATTATTTTCATGTCTTTGGTGCATTTCGCGGTTCCCATTTATTTTTCAGCGCGCAATTGAGAAATTTCCGCAACAACGGCGGCGGGCGTTTCCTCGCGCAAGCCGTCGAAATACATCCGCGTTCGCCCGTGCCGGTCCACGACGGCGATGCGCTCGGTGCCGGTGAAATTGCCGGGCATGGAATTGAACGGATCACTGTTGTCCTGCGCCAGAAAACTTTTGGCGATCAGTCCGTGCAGCACGGTTTTGTTGCCGGTGAGGAAATGCCAGCGGTTGGTGTCCGCGCCGAACCGCGCGCCCCATTTCGCCAGCACCGGCGGCGTGTCGGAACGAGGATCCACGGTGAACGAAACAAGCCGCACGTCGGCGTCGTTGGCGGTGAGCCGCTGGATTTCCGCCATATGTTTGCTGACTACGGGACAGGTCAGCGAACAACTCGTGAACAGAAAGCTGACGATTAGAATCTTTTTATCGAGGTCAGCCCGCGTCACGACCTGCCCGAATTCATTGGTCAAAATGAATTCGCCGAGCGTCCGCTCCTTGTCCGGAAAAAGATCGTGCGGTCGGTCGTGCCGCGACAATGCGGTGGCGGCAAACCAACTGCCGACCCCGGCAAGGAGCGCCAGCGCAATGACGATGACGAGAAACAGTTTCTCGTCTTTGCGCTGATTGGCTTTGGCGCCGGAGTCCGGCTCGGTCGGCATTTTCAAAACATATAGCTCACGTTCAATTTGAACAATGCCGGAGCGACAATTTGATTGCCGGTGACGTGCTGAAAAACCGGCAGTTCCACATCGGCATACACTTTCACCGGATGAAAATGAAATTCAATTCCGGGCGAAAGCAAAATGCGCGTGTAACCGGAGTTGGCGGAATCGGCAGCGGCGCCGTAGTCGCTCGTGCGCTCGGAAATGATGACCTGCGCCAGCGGCGAAATCCGCAGCCGGCCGAACGAAATGCCCTTGTAATCAATCCCGGCGGCGGCGTCCGCTTCGAAGCCCGGCCGGTAATCGCCTTTCGTCAGCACCGGCAAATCCAGTTTCGCCTGCGCGAACCAGTCCCATTTTTCGTCCGCCGTCAAATTGCCGCGATGAAAACCGCCAAGCAAAATGTCCGTGCTGCCGGAGCCGATTTCCGTGTCGCGATCCACCACATCCGCGTCGCGGTCGTAACTGCCTGTCGGCAGCTTCAAACCAAAGGTCAGCCCGCTCGACAGATCCGCCGCGAAGCCGGTGTAAATGCCCTCAATGCGGAGGTCGCCGAGCGCGTTCCAGTGGCGCGATACCAGATCGCCGGCGTCGTCCAGCGTTTTGAAATAGCGGTTGGCAAACGGCAGTTCCGCCTGCACGCCCCAACGGCGGTTGAACATATATTGCAAACCGAGCGTGACAAAGTGCGTGCGGATTTCCTTGTCGTTATTGTTCTCCGCCGGCGCTCTGGAACTGTCGCTCCAGTTCTGATTTTGGTCCTGATAATCATAATTCAGATAAGCCATGCCGCCTTCGCCCGCAGGCAACATCGAGCTGCCGCCCACATCAAACACTCCGCAGCCGCAGGCACACGCCCACGCCGCGCCCGGCACCAACACACCCGCGAGCAAACCGATGCCGACTTTTTTTGTCTGCAAATTCAACTTTTTATTTTTCATTTTCAAAGCTAAAGATTGCGAGAACACCCTGCGGCGTCCTCAGATTTAAAGAAATTAATTTAGGCCCACGTCCCACGACGTTGGCCGGAAACACGGCGAGGAATTAAGCGAAGCCGCCGCGCGGCGGTGGCAGCGGCGGTTTGGGGAAAGCGGCAGCGGCGAAAAATGCGGCCCGCGAAAATACGGAAAATGGTTTTGGCGAGATGAGAACAAATTGTTCTGCAACCGGCGGAAACTCCATTTTCAGCGACGGCGAAACCGCCTCGGATTTCTTCTCGGATTTTTTGGCGGCGGCGATGGCTTTGCACAGCGGGCAGAGATGCCGGCCATCGAACGTATTTGCCATCGCCTCGGAAACGGTCTGCGTGCGCAGGTTGTTCGCCAGCATCGTCGTCCACGCGGCGGTTTGCAGCGCGGCCCAGTGCGCGCCCGTCGAAAGGACGAGCGCGGCGACCACGAAGAATTTTCCGCAGCGGGCGAACACAAGGACAAACTAGACTTCTGCGGTGAAAACGCAAGCCGGCTTGGTGGGGCGAGCGTCCTCGCGAGCCAAAGTATGATGATCCCAGACGACGCGCGAGGACGCTCGCCCCACCGTTTCATTTTACAGAAATCCACACCAGCGTGCCGCTCGGCAGCAGCTCGAACAGCGAAATCAAATCCGCGTCGGCGAGATGAATGCAACCGTGCGAGGCCGGTTCGCCGATGGATGCCTGGTCGCCGGTGCCGTGGATGTAAATGTAACGCTCGTGGGTGTCCACGTTGCCGCCCTGATT
Organism: uncultured Verrucomicrobia subdivision 3 bacterium; assembly: GCA_903944085.1. Lineage (GTDB taxonomy): Bacteria > Verrucomicrobiota > Verrucomicrobiia > Limisphaerales > UBA11358 > UBA11358. The sequence continues at coordinate 18,231 of CAJAQO010000034.1, read as the reverse complement.
GAAACCCGGCTCCAAACCTTCGAGCCACATGATCCGCGTCGTGATTTTCGCCGCCGCAAATTCCGGCTGCGACGTGTGGCCGACGATCTGGCGCTCTTTGAAAACGGTGCCCGCCGGTTGACCGCCGCCGATTTTTTCCGCGATGCGATGCAGGCCGCGCGGCGTGCAATTCGAATCCTTGATTTCGCCGATGCCGAAGCGCGAGCTGGAACAGGGAAATTTTTTGACGAACTTGCCTTCCGCAAACAATGAAACAGACTGACGCGCGATGTTCACCGTCAAAATAAATGGCGTCGGCTGAATTTTCAGCCGCGCGCAAGTGGCGAAGCAGGCTTCGGGAATTTTATTTTTGGAATTCATAAAACGCAGGCTCGCGCAGCCGGAAGTCAAAAGCACCGCCGCGCTCATCATTAGAATGAAAATTTGACCGCAGCGTAGTGGCATGAAAATGTTGGGCCAATGCCTTATGCCAAATGCCGCCGCCAGTATTCAATGAATGCCATCCGCTGCCAATGCAATTCCGGCGCTGCGGACCGGGTGGGCGAAGCTGCACTTTGCACTGACACAGCCGGAAAGGTCGCCGGCATGACCGAAGGCGAACCGGATGTTGCGAGTGAAAAAACCTCCCACAACATCCTTGGTGAACCGGGACAGCGCTCCAAGGCGGCCCTGGTGTTTGGCGGATGTCATGTTCGTCGGATTTATCCTGTTTGCCCTCATCGTGAAAGCTTTGCGTTAGGGTTAAGACGCCCTAGGACACCGCAGGATTTCCCTTTGGCTTGCCCCCGGTGGCGCGAACGGATATAGTTTTAAGCATGATGTTCCACCGTCGTTTCCCGGATACCGTCGGACGCCGGGATCACGGCGGGCTGCCGCCGTCAAATAATTTCCATGCCCAAAGCTGAAATCAGTTGGAAGCGCCTCACCGAGGAGGGTGAAAAGCTGCAGGTCTATGCCCAGCACATCGGGCGCGACTGGCATTTTTTCCACCGCGCCAAACGGTTCGATGTCTGGCAGCGCGTCAAAGAACCGCCGGTGGAAGACTGGCTGGAACTGCTCGACGCCGTGCAGCGGCTCGTCAACCGTCGCCGTTACCAACCGGATGACGAGGAACGGCTGCGTGGCCAGATCCGCGAAAAATTTCCCGACGCGGAAATTTAAACTTTCGCCGTTATTAGCCGGGGTTGGCTGCGTGCGTGCCGCCGTTTTGTTTTCTCGGCGCGAACAAAACATTTTCCTGGCGCACTCGGTCGAGCAGCAGGATCACCAGGAATAAAATCAGGAACCGCATGGCGAAGTTCCACCCGAAAACCTGCGCGACACTGGCGTTATATTTCGTAAAGTATTCGTCGGCACAGGCGACGAGCGCGGCCAGCAGCACCATGAGCGTGCCCCAGCGAAGATTCAAAAACAGCGTGATCAGAATCGCGGGGAACAGATAAAGCGGCAAAAAAATGACGCGCGGGCCGGTGTAAAAATCTCCCCAGGCGGTGAGCAGAAACCACAGGCCGCTGGCCAGCACGACCGCCCAGTTTTCAGCAAACTTCGCCGGCCGCCGGTGGCCGCCGGCGCGGCGGCGGAAAAAATTATTTTGCCGGTGAATGCGATCCGAGAGAAACACGCACATTTGCAAAATGATGAAGCGCATCGCGCTGTTCCAGCAAACCAGATCCACCGGATGGCCGACCGGGTCTTTCATGGCCGACACCACCGGACCGAGACAAGCGGTCACGGCGGCAAACAGCAGGCCCCAGCGCCGCCCCATTTTCCAGCCGACCAGCAAACAGGGCACGGCGTAGAGCGGCAGCAACATCTGGTGATTCAAATATAAAAAATGCACGCGGGCCACTGCCGCGAGCCAGAGGCCGGCCACCAGCGCCACCAACTGATTCGCGCGCAACCGTTCGGCCAGCGCGGGCTGAATGTTCGCCGTCAGCGTCGGCTCCCAAAACACGTTGGCCAGTTGCGCCCAGGCGGATTGCAACTGCTGAACAGCATCGGCCCAAAGGCCGGGCGGAACCACGACGGCGCGCGGCGACTGCGGCCGGGTTTTTCCCGTCGCGGCAATTTGCGAATGGGGATCCAACTGCCAGCGTTCCGCGAGCAAGGACTGAAGTTCCGCCGTGGTCGCGCCACCTTCCAGCGGTTTCACCACCCAGCGATGATGCAGCAGATAGGCAAGCAGTAACGGTTTGACAATGGGACTGATGCCGGTGGCCACCGCGTAATTTTCAAAGCGCGGCGATTGGAGCAATTCCTCCACTTCAGCGGCAACGCGCTCCACGGAATGTCGCCGCGCCAGAATGGCCGTCTGGACAATGAAATGAAACCAGTCCCAGCCGGGAATGCCTTGCAGACTCCCGCGCTCCCAGTCAAATGCCTGCAAGTTTTGCGCGTTGACGGCGCGGATGTTCCACGGCGCAAAATCGCCGTGGTGCAGCGTGGTGCGGATATTTTTCCCGGCCAGCGCCGCGCGCAAAACCGCCCACGCGGCGGGATCGGCACCGGCAACTTCCGTCTCCAATTCGCGCCAGGTCGCCAGGCTTTCAATCGGCACCGCCGCTTCGGGATTGATCCAGGATTGAAAGAGCGTTTCCATGCCGGCGTCATCCTCCGGGCTGTCGCCCGGAAAATAGGCCGTGGCAAAAGCGGAAATTTTCGGGGTGGTCAACCGGCCCGTTGTGCGGATACAGCCGATGGTGTTTGCCGGCAGTTTTTCCAGCAGGTCGGCCTCGCGTTCGGTCGCCGCGCGGCCTTCGCGATCCAGCCCGAGCTTGATGACTTTCACCGGCCGATGGGTCTGGTCGCAAGCCAGCAGCACGAGCCGCGATTTCTGGTGTTCCATGCCGCCGAATTTGATGGCCGGTGCCCGGAGTTGCGCCACGGGCACGCCCGATTGCTCCGACAAAAAACGGATGATCTCCGAGCTCTCGTCCGCCGGAAAATTGACACGGGAGAAAACGGACGCCGCCGGCGTTTGAAACAGCAGCGGCAGGATGGCCCGCCAGATTTTTGCCCGCCGGCGTTGCGCGGAATAAAGCTCCAGGCTCACGCGCACATCCATCGTCGAAACCGGCAGCAGCAGGAACGGGCGCCGTCGTCGGCGGATCAGCCGCCACGCGAAATTTAGCGGACGTCCGGCCGGTTGTCCGTTCAGAAAAAGCTCCGCAATGACGGGTTGGATGGATTTGGACATGTTTTATGCTGTCGCCCCGGCAAACGGCGGCGGAAGCATCAGCTTCGGTTTAAAAAATGTATTCAACAAGGACGGCATACAAACATCAGGTCAATTGAGAAGTCACACCAGAAATTCTCACCGGCAAAAAAACGATCCACCGCCGCCGCCGCGCCGCGCAACGACGTGCGGTGGAGCGTCGGCGGCAGAATACCGAAACCAAACTGGCGCACAACCTGAAAACCGCTTTCGTGCAGCAACCGCCTGGTGGCCGCCGGCGACAGCGCATTCAGCATCACGCCGGTTTTTTGCGTGCGCTCGCGCCAGCGCCGCCAGCGGATCGCCGGCTGCCGCAGCGAATGTGAGTTGCCGTGGACATTCACGATCAGCAGCCCGTCCGGCGCCCGCAACACCGCGCGCAGTTTTTTCAAAATGCAGCGCCGCAACTCCGGTTCCGCGTTCAGCAAAAAACGGAAACTGGTGATGAGGTCGTATTCCTTTTGCAATATTTCCGGCGGCGACAAAATATCGCCAACCAGCAATCGTGCCGCGCGGCATTTTTTTCGGGCAACCGCCACCATGTTTTCCGAAATATCAATTCCTTCCGCCGCGTCCACCAGCGGTTCCAGCGCCGAGATCACCCGGCCCGTGCCGCACGCAAAATCCAGCAGCCGCACCGGCCCGGGCCGCGCCCGACGAAAATCCGCCACGATTTTTTCCAGCGCCGGCCGCTGCAAATCCCAGATGAACGAGGCGTAACTGCCCGCGCCATATTCTTGGGCCTCGTATTCCGCCACCGCTGCGGGCGTTTGAAACCGGTCGGAATAAACGACGGGCGATGCTGATGGTTGGCGACTCATAAACGGGCGCGGCGGAGCATCGCAGGTCGGCACGCGGGATTCAATTTTTGAATTACCCGGTTTGCGGTGCTCCACCAAATTGGCGATGGCGTCGCAACCGGCAACCGGATTTAATTTGGCCATGCACAAATCATTTTTGCCCGCCGCCGCCGTTTTGCTCGCCGCAATTTTTCTGGCCGGCTGCGCGGCAACGAAAATAACGACCGCACCAACGGCTTTCCAGAACCTGCCGCCGGGCTGCGATCCGAAAAGCGTCGGCGAAAAAGTCGGCGCCAATTTTCTGCCGCGCAAAATTTATTGCAATGCCGACGGCTTCATCGTTTATCCCGAAGTGTGCGCGGCCTTCGGCGCGCTGCGGTTTGCGGACGCGGCGGGCGATTCCGCGCTGGTGCAAAACCTCGTCGCGCGCTACGAATCCATTTTGACCCCGGCGGGCAGCCAGGCGGTTTCAACCAATCGGCATGTGGATTTTCATGTCTTTGGCGTTTTGCCGCTGGAAATTTATCTGCTCAACGGCGACGCGCGCTACCGCGATTTTGGCTTGCGCCTGGCCGATGATCAGTGGGTGAATCCGCGCGCCGACGGCCTCGCGCAGGAAACCCGCTGGTGGGTGGATGACTGTTTTATGATCGGCAGTTTGCAAATCCAGGCCTATCGCGCGACGCACGATGCGAAATACGCCGACCGCGTGGCCACCGAGCTGGCCGCGTATCTCGACAAATTGCAGCAGCCGAACGGACTTTTTTATCACGCCGATGTCAGCCCGCATTTTTGGGGCCGCGGCAACGGCTGGTTTGCCGCCGCGCTCGCGGAAGTGCTGCGTTCGCTGCCGCCCGATCATCCGAAATATGCGCGGCTGATGACGGGATATAAAACCATGATGGCGTCGCTGAAAAAATATCAGGCCCCGTCCGGCCTGTGGCGGCAGTTGGTGGACAACGACCAGGCGTGGGATGAAACGAGCTGCACCGGCATGTTCACCTACGCACTGATTGTGGGCGTGAAACACGGCTGGCTGGATACGAGTTACGGCGACGTGGCGCGGCGCGGCTGGATCGGGCTGTGCGGAAAAATTGACGCGAGCGGCGCGGTTCACGACGTTTGCGTGGGCACGAATCAAAAGGACGACACGCAGTATTATTTGGACCGTCCGCGCGCCACCGGCGATTTGCACGGGCAGGCGCCGATTTTGTGGTGCGCGTGGGCGCTGCTGGAAAAATAATTCGGGTCGCTCACGGCTTGGAAGCCGGCAAGCGGTATGTCACCGCGTTGTTGGTCGAGGTGAAAGAAATGCTGGGGAGGGAATTCACGGCTTGAATGCGAGTGGCATGCCTTTTGGTGCGGACAGCGAAGGCCGGCAGCAGCATTGCCAGCAAAACCAGCGTTCCCATCACGCATAGCGCGACCGCTAGAATGCGTTTCTTGCTCATATTTCATGAGACATCGCAGTGGGTCATTTTGATAGTTTATTTTCAAACAAATCGTTTGCCCCCGATTCGCCAACCCGCCCAAGAGATCAATTATTCCCTGCCCGCCATTTCAGCGCGCGATTTTCCGATGACATTTCGCCAGAAAAATTCTACATTTTGCGCATGGGCAGGCCACCTTTGATTTTAGTAACGCCGAGCATTGAGCAGCGCGGCGTGGAGTTTCATGATTTGTCCGCGAGCCTTTCCGTGCGGTATAACGAAGCCATTTTGCAGGCGGGCGGCATTCCCGTGACCGCGCCGACCACCACCGACCGCGCCGTGCTCGCCGAATGCGTCCGCCGCACTGACGGCGTGCTGCTCACCGGCGGCGACGACATCAATCCCGAGCTTTACGAAAAAAAGCTTCCAAAAAAAATTCTCCAAACCGTCGAGCAGACGCCGGACGGCGGGGCGCGCGACGTGCGCGAACTGGTTTTGATCGAGGAAATATTCCGGCAGCACAAGCCGGTGCTCGCGATCTGCCGCGGCCATCAGATGTTGAATGTGGCGTTTGGCGGCAAGCTGGTGGCGGACATCGGCCAGCAGGTGCCCGGCGCTTTGAACCACCGGCGGCTGGATCAGCCGCTGGCCTTGGTGCATGAAGCGGCGTTGACACCCGGCTCGTTAGTGTCCAAAATCTGCCACACGCGTGTTTTGGGCGTGAACAGCACGCATCACCAGGCGGTGCTGGTTCCGGCGGAACCGTTCATCGCCACCGGCTGCAGCCGGGACGGGATTGTGGAGGTGATGGAGTTGAAGCCGGACCTGGCGGCGACGCTGCCGTTTTTGTTGAGCGTGCAGTTTCATCCGGAGCGGCTGGTGCAGAAACACGCGCGTTACCGGGCAATGTTCGAACAGTTTGTGGCGGTCTGTGCAAAACCTAAAAAACAATGAAAGGCAAAATTTTAATCGTGGACGATGAGCCGGACTTGCGTGCCATGCTCAAGACAATTCTGGAGGATGAGGATTACACGGTGACTCAAGCCGAGGACGGGGCGGCATTGAGAAAATCTTTTTCGCTGGAGGCACCGGATGTGATTCTGCTCGACCTGAGATTACCGGACGCCAACGGTTTGGATCTGCTGCCGGAAATCAAAAAAAACTGGCCGGAAACAGAGGTTGTCGTGCTCACCGGCGACACCACGGTTCAAACCGCCGTGGAAGCCACCAAGCGGGGTGCCTTTCATTATGTCTGCAAGCCAGACATTCAGGGTCTGCCCGTGACCATCGCCCGCGCGATTGAGAACCGGCAGCAAAAAGAAGAAAGCCATTCCCTCCGCCGCGCCTTGGCCACGATGAGCGGCGGTTCCGCGCCGATATTCCAGAGCGCGCAGTTGCAGGCCGTCGTCCGCACCATCGAACGCGTGGCGCCGAGCGATGTGACCATTCTCATCACCGGCGAAAGCGGCTCCGGCAAGGAAGTCATCGCCGACCTCATCCATTCGCTGAGTTCGCGCGCGAAAAACCGCATCATCAAAATCAATTGCGCCGCCCTGCCCCGCGAGCTAATCGAAGCCGAATTGTTTGGCTCGAAGAAAGGCTCGTTCACCGGCGCGACCGGCGACCGGCCTGGCTTGTTCCGCCAGGCCGAGGGCGGCACGCTGTTCCTCGACGAAATTTCCGAGATGCCCATTGACACGCAGAGCAAACTGCTGCGCGTATTGCAGGATCAGGAAGTGCGACCCGTCGGCGACACCGTCAGCTACAAGACCAACTGCCGCATCATCGCCGCCACCAATCGCCGCACCGATGAGGCGATCAAGGACGGCAAGCTGCGTGAAGATTTGTTCTACCGGATCAGCGCCATCGCCGTCCATCTGCCGCCGTTGCGCGAGCGGCGTGACGACATCATGCCGCTGGCCAACGCGTTTCTGAAACGCTTTGCGGCGCAGGCCAACCGCACGCTGCGCGGTTTCATGCCGTCGGCCGTCGAGCGGCTCACGGGGTTTGAATGGCCGGGCAACGTCCGCCAGTTGCAGAACGAAATCCAGCGCGCCGTGCTGCTCTCCGAAGGCCCGGAAATCAACGTCACCGACCTCTCCATCAGCGACATCAAGTTTGTGCCCACCGAGGGCCACGACACGAATTTCACGCTGCTCGAAGGCGTGGAGCGCAACGCCATCATCCAGATGCTCAAGGAAACCGGCGGCAACAAATTGGAGACCGCCAAACGCCTCGGCATCGGCCGCCAGACGCTTTACAACAAGATCAAAGGTTACGGCATAGACGTATAACGGCGGGCGGAAAAAGGCACGCCCATTGGCGCTCCTTCTTTCTTGTCGTCAGCTTGTTTCTCCGAATTACTGATAATTTTTACCGTTTCAGTTTTTTTGAGTAGAACCACCTTCGAGAATTTGTTTGGTTGGCTCCGTCATGGGAGTTGATTTGCCGGATGACGCTCGACTTCGGTTTTGGCATCCCACTGGTCGAAATAAAGATTCTGTCCGTCCACCTCCACTTCACCGCGTTGAAAATCCGCCGGCTCGGAACGCAACGATTTTTTCGGCGGGAAAAGCTCGCGGCCCCAGTCCAGATTCACAATCAGACGGTAGCTGTCCTGATGGCCGCAGTAAAAATCCGCAATGCGCGGGTCGCTGGACGCCTGCACGCCATACGAGGCATCCGCCGGCAGCCAGCCCCACGGCGCGAGGTAAATTTCCGACCAGTCGTGCATGCCCCAATCCGCGACCGGCCTGGTCTCATAACCGCTCTGCCAGCGCGCGGGAATGCCCGCGATGCGGCACATGGTGATGAACACCGTGCTCTGAATCCCGCAGTCGCCGCGCCGCGCCGTGAAGCCTTTCACGGCGAAGGACGGGACGATGCAATACTCGTCCTCGGCGTTCCACGGAATGTTCGCGCTGACCCAGCGGAAAATTTTCCGCGCCCGGGCCAGCGCGTTGGTTTCGCCGCCAATGATTTGCGCGACCTGCCTGCGGATTTCCGGCGTGAACACGATGTGCGGCGCGCGTTCGCCGAGACACGCGCCGTGCCAATCCGCCGGCAACGCCTGCACGCGCGCCTCGTCGAGCTGCGGATAATAAGCGAACTCCGTGAATTCAAACACTTCCTGAAACACGAGCGGTTGCGCCGGATTGGTCACGGTCTGTTCAAAATAAACCGTGCGTTGCGCGCCGTCGGTGACCGGATTGCCATCCACGGCTTCCGGCGAAATCAACTTCGGTTCCGGCGAGGCGTGGACCAGCTTCACATCATGCTGCTGCCGATATTCCTGCGGAAACGGCAGCCACACGCGCACGCGCGCGCCAGCTTTAAGCGCGGGATTGTCCGGGTGGATCGTCAGTGTGTGGACGACGCGCTGTCGAACCGGCGCGACTTCCACCGCGCCGCTGCGGCTCGCTTCGGCGATGATCGCGGCGAGATGATTCGTGAGCTGCCATTCCGCCGACGGCTTGCCATGGCCGGCTTGTTCCAGACGCAATTTCGCCGCCGCAGAAAACAGAAAAATATTTTGCGGCTCGCGGCGAAAATAAAGTTTCTGGCCGTCAATCAGCCGATAACGAACCTGGGCTTCACCGGCCCAGCGCTCGGTTTCCTGCGCGGTGGCGTCGGGAATGGACTGCCGGATTTTCGCGAGCAAACCGGCGGCATCCAGCGAGTATTCGACGCGCGTGCGGCGAATGAGATCGAGCAACTCGCGCCGCGCGCGGGCGGACTCGGCACCCGCGGCAGTGTCCTTCACCTGGAGCAAGTTTTCCGCCGCTTGGAACTGACCGCCGTTCAACAAAACCAGCGCGTGCTGCACAACGCCGTCGCTGCTGGTGAAAGCAACCGAAGCTCCGGTTGGTTCGCCTGCCAAAACCGGCCAAGCCGCCAGCGCCAATGCAAAAACAATGCGGATCAAAAATTTCGCCGGCAGCCGTCGCTCCAAGATTGGAGCCCCTGTTTGAAAGTTCATTGAAACTCATTTTGCCGGAGCTGCTGGCAACGGCAAGCCGAACTCTTGCCCGGTTGTTTGCTGGTGGCAGGGTGCGCCTCCGCCACGGCTCCAGCGAAAAGGACTGGTTTGAAAATCATTTTCTCCGCGCCATTTTCCGCTAGACTCCGCGCATGAATTTATTGCCGTTCGGAAAACTGGCCGCACACCGGCCGCGCACGTTTGTTCCGCAACATCTGGATCTCGGCGACTGGCCACAGATCGCGCCGCTGTTCGACCAGTTGGAACGGCGTGCCGCCGAGGCCAACAGCGTGGCCGCGCTCGAACGCTGGCTGCTGGACTGGAGCGAACTCAACGCCGCGCTGGACGAGGAATCCTCCCGCCGTTACATCGCCATGACGTGCCACACGGACAATGCCGACGCGGAAAAAGCCTACCTGCATTTCGTCGAGCACGTCGAGCCGCAGCTCAAGCCGCGCCAGTTCGCGCTGGAGAAAATTTACGTCGCGCATCCGCAATTCAATCATTTGCCGAAGGCGCGTTTTGAGGTTTTCAATCGCGATGTAAAAAATCACGTCGCGCTGTTCCGCCCGGAAAACGTGGCGCTGGAAACCGAGGATGCGAAGCTGTGCCAGCAATATCAAAAGCTCATCGGCGCGCAGACGGTGAATTTTCGCGGCGAGGAAAAAACGCTGGTGCAGATGGGCCGCTATCTCGAAGAGCCGGACCGCGCGCTGCGGCAGGAGGCTTGGGAACTCGTGGCCAAGCGCCGCCTGCAAGACGCGGACAAATGCGAGGAGATTTTTGACGAACTCGTCAAGCTGCGCGCGCAAATCGCCGAGAACGCAGGCTTTAAAAATTATCGCGATTTCATGTTCCGCAAAATGGGCCGGTTCGATTACACGCCCGCCGATTGCGAAAAATTTCATGACGCGATTGAAAAAGAGATCGTCCCCGCCGTCCGCGAAATCCAGCAGGACCGCCAACGGCAGTTGAAGCTGGAGAAGCTGCGCCCGTGGGATCTGGCCGTTGATCCGCACAACCGCGCGCCGTTGAAGCCGTTCGCGGCAGTCGGCGAAATGGTTTCGCGCACGCAGAAAGTTTTCAACCACCTCGACCCGGAACTCGCAGCCGGTTTTCAGCAGATGCAGGATTTGAAACTGCTCGATCTCGACAACCGCAAAGGCAAGGCACCGGGCGGCTACCAGTCCACGCTTTCCGAGGCGCGCGTGCCGTTTATTTTTATGAACGCCATCGGCGTGCAGCGCGACGTGGAAACGATTTTGCACGAGGCCGGCCATGCGTTCCACGCGCAGGCAACGCGCGACGAGGATTTGTATGCGTATCGCGGTGCGCCAATTGAATTCTGTGAAGTCGCCTCGATGAGCATGGAGCTTTTGGGAAATGAATTTCTCGAAGAATTTTATCCAACCACCGAGGCGAACCGCGCGCGCAAAACGAATCTCGAAGGCATCATCGGATTTTTTCCGTGGATGGCGGTGGTGGACGGTTTCCAGCACTGGGTTCACACGCATCCTGGCCACACGAGCGCTGAACGCAAGGCGGCCTATCTGCAATTGATGGACCGCTTCGGCGGCGACGTGGATTATTCCGGCTACGAGGAAGCCCGCGCATATTCATGGCACCGGCAGCTCCATATTTTCCTGTATCCGTTTTATTACGTCGAATACGGCATCGCACAGCTTGGCGCGCTGCAGGTGTGGGCGAATTCGCGGCGCGACAAGGTGAAGGCGCTGGCTGACTACAAAAAAGCGCTGGCCCTCGGCGGCTCGCGGCCGCTGCCGGAATTATTTTCCGCAGCAGGCTGCAAATTTGAATTTGATGCCGCAACGATCAGGCCGCTGATTCAGCTGGCGGGAAATGAATTGAGAAAACTTTGAGGCCAATTGGGTGAATGTGGCCGCGAAGATTTGCAGTCGAGCTGCTTCACATTGAGGGCTGATCGCTCACCTTCAAATACAACTGCTCGCGCCCGTAATAACCGCTGTTGTAAAAAAGCGCGGCACGACCGTCCGGCAAAAGGTGGATAAACTGCCGCCACAGGTTGAAACCTTCGCCGGCATCAAGTGCGGTCGGCGGAATATTTTTGACCCACTCAATCGGCTCGGGCGCAAAATGCCAGCCCTGCACCGGCCATTCCTCGTCGCACCAGGCAAAGCCGCCAAGGCTCGGCGGAGGCTCCTCGGTCCAAACCGCGTTCTTCCCGGGATCGGGCGCGGTGGGCGATGCGTTCAACACGGCGACCCAACGGTGTTTGGCACCGCGCAGAAGTTGCAGGCCACCGACCCAGCCGGAAGCCCAATGTCCTGCCTGCTGGCATGGTTCCAAGATCACGCCGAGTTTGGTCGCCACCTTCTCGCCCGGTTTTTGCGTCGCGACCGCCTGCGCTGAACCAAACGGACTGATCTTCCTGGATTGCGCTTTCGCCGGATAACCCATGTAGAAATAAAGGAATTCCTTCCATTCGGGGAAATAATAACCAGTCACCGCGTCCGTGTGCTTCGCGTCAAAATCATTTTCCGCACCCACGGGAATGATGGCCTCGGGATCGAAGGTCCACGGTCCGGCGAGGTGTTCGGACCAGGCGCGCTGGACGTGCTTATGGCCGTCCTTAAAACTTACCACCAGCAGGCAGTAACGGCCGTCAATCTTCGCCGCATGATTCGGATGAGCCGGATCCATCACGATGAATGGCTTGTGAAAACCGCCCACCGCTTGCGGGTTGGCAACTTTCAGCGGTCCGTCAAATTTCCATTGTCCCGGCCCAACGTCATCGCGGTTCAAACAAATCGCCTGCGCGTGTCCCGGCGGATCATGGAAAAAGACCATGCGCCAACCCGTGATTTCCTCATCCCAAACAATGCACGGATCACCGCTGACACCGGAACCATTCGCGTCCTTTTGCCGTTCCAAAACCAGTCCCCGACGCGTCCAAGTGTTGGGGATCGCAAATCCGCCGCGCAGTTCCGTGGTTTCTCCAGGCTTTTGAAGAACGTCCTGCGCGCGGGAAGCGCTGGTGACGCAGACGCTGGCAACGCAAAGAATGGAAAGGATTAAAAACTTCAGTGCCATATTTATTTTGATGATCGTCTGATTGATTGGCGGCGGACTTCAAGCAAATTCACCGCGCGTTCCCAATTTCGTTCGCCAGGTCTTCGATGGTCCAGTTAGCCCGCGCCACCTCCAACTTGTCCGCCGCCGCGCCGTGCTGCCAGACGGCGTAGCGCAACGTCTTCGCGACATCCACCTGCAACGCCGGTTGCGCGAGCAGCCCGGCGATGAAGCCCGACAATAAATCGCCGCTGCCGCCCTGCGCGAGGTGCGGATTGCCGGAAGGATTCACAAAAATTTCACCTTCGCTGCGGCCGATCAAAGTCTGGTGGCCTTTCAGCACCACCCAGCAGTCACCAAACCGTTTGGAGATTTCGCGCAAGGCTGTCACGCGATCGGCCTGGATTTTTTGCGTCGGCCAGTTAAGCAGCCGCGCGGCCTCGCCCGGATGCGGCGTCAGCACGCGGATGAATTTTTTCACGACCGGACCGGTGGCCAGAAAATCCAGCGCGCTGGCATCCACGATGAGCGGGCAGTCCTGATCGCGCCACCAGTGCCGCACCTCGACGCGGAGTTTTTCCGGCACGTCGCGCGCCGCGAGGCCGGGACCGGCTAGCACCGCCCCGATGGCTTCGGGAAAATTCGTTTCCGGCTGCCACACGTTCACCATCGCGGATTGCAATTGCGACGCGACAACGAGATAAACATTTTCCTGCGTGGTCAAAGTCACGACTCCGGGCTGCGCGCGTTGCGCCCCGCGCGTCGCGATCACTGCCGCGCCGTGAAATCCCAGGCTGCCGGCGACAATCGCCAGATGACCGAACGAGCCTTTGTGAGCCGCCGCCGGGCGCGGCGGCGGAAAATTTTGAAAATCCTCCGGCAGCGTCCAGTTCAAAACCGATTTGTGCGAACACGGAATCAACCCCACGTCATCCGCCACTTCCAACCGGCCGACAAACGGCCACGCCGGCGCCGCGAGCATTCCGGTTTTCGGCACGCCGACCGTGAGCGTGACGGCGGCTTCGATGGCCGCACCCAAAGTTTCGCCCGTGTCTGCGTTCAGGCCGGAGGGAACGTCCACGGCCAGCACGGGAATTTTTGCCGCATTGACGGCGGCAATGATTTTCTGCCACGGCTCGGCGAGCGGACGGTTGAGGCCGATGCCGAAAATGCCGTCAATGACCAGCGCCGGTTTTTCCGCCAACCGCATTTCCAGCTTGAGCAAATCGGTGTCCGGCAACAACAGTTCGAGGAGCTTGACTTTGCGGTCGTCCAGAAATTCCTGGGCGGCGCGGGCATCGTCGCCGTTGTGGCCTTTGCCGGCGAGGATGAGAATGTCATCGTCGGCGCGCATGAGCCGGCGGGCGCGGCGGGCGATACGTTTGCCGACGCGGCGAATGACCTCGGCTTCGGTCTGGCCCGTAGCCCAGGTGGCATTTTCCCACTCGCGCATCTGCGCAATATTGATGACCGGAACGGACATTCAAAAATTATGAAGTATGAATGAAGAATGATGAAGGAAAAACGCCGTTGGCCCGTTTCATCATTCATCATTCATACTTCTAACTTCGCTTCACATACCCGTTCGCGCGGAACCAGCCGACGGCGTCGGCGAAGGCTTGTTCGGGCGGCGTCTGCGGCAGGCCGAGTTCGCGGATGGCCTTGCTCGGATCAAACCACATTTTGTGCCGGGCCATGCGCACGCCGGCCAGCGTGGCTTGCGGTGCCTTGCCGGTAAAATAGGCGATGCCTTCGCTCACTTCCGCAACGCGCATCGCGAACCAGTAGGGCATCTTTTTTTTCGGGGCCGGCAGGCCGGTGATTTTTGCCAGCACGGCGAGGGTCTGTTGCATCGTCCAATTGCCTTGCTGGTTGCCTAAAATATATCGGCTGCCAGGCTGTCCTTTTTCTGCCGCCAAAATATGCCCGACAGCCACGTCGCGGACGTGAACCCAATTCAATCCGGTGTCGAGATACGCGGGCAGCCGGCGGTTCAAAAAATCCACGATGATCTGTCCGGTGGGCGTCGGTTTTCCGTCGCCCGGGCCGACGGGCGCGGATGGATTCACGATGATGACGGGCAATCCATTTTTGCGGAAGAGTTCCAGCGCCACGCCTTCGGCCTGGAATTTCGACCGCTTGTAGTCGCACGACAACTGGTCGGCGGCGAGCGGTTCAGACTCCGTCGCGGGAGTGATTTTGCCGTCAACTTCCCGGGGCAGGCCGATGCAGCCGACGGTGCTGGTGTAAACAATTTTCTGGCAGCCCGCCAGGGCCGCCGCCGCCAGGACATTGCGGGTGCCTTCGACGTTGACGGCATACATCGGCGCGTAATTGCGCATCCAAAGCTGGTAGCTGGCCGCTGCGTGAAAACACCAGTCACAGCCGGCCAACTCCCGCTCCAGCAGGCGGCGGTCCAGCAGGTCGCCGGTCACGCGTTCAAAATTTTGCCCACGCTTGCCGCGCTCGGTAGTGCCCGACCGCAGCAGCGCCTTGACGCGATGGCCACGCGCCAGGAGTTCATTGACGAGATTGGAACCGATGAATCCGGATGCGCCGGTGACAAAACATTTCATGATGCCTCAACTGACTAGCTAACAGATATGCCAACTGCCGGCAAAAATCCAAGCAAATGTTTTTGCGTCCGCCCGCTTGACTTGGCCCGTCCGGTCGGAAAAAATCCGCCTGTCGTATGCCGGCAAAAAACACCGCCCAAAAAAAGTTGAACCGCGCCGAACAGCGTGACCTCGACACCAAGATTGGTTTCATCGAGGGGCTGGTCCGCCGCGATCCCGATTATGTGGACGCGCTCCAAATCCTTGGCGATCATTATACCCAGCGCGGGCGCATCACCGAAGGTTTGCAGGTGGATGAACGCCTCGCGCGGCTGGAGCCGCAAAACCCGCTGGTTTTTTACAACCTAGCGTGCAGCTATTCGCTCGCGGAGGAATTTGATCGCGCCGCCGCCGCCCTTGATCGGGCCGTGCAACTGGGCTACCGCGATTTTGCCTGGCTGGCCAAAGATCCCGACTTGAAAAAACTCCGCGCCCAGCCGGCATTCGCCGAGCTCAAGGCGAAAATCCGCGCGCTGAAATCCAAGGCGCGCTGACCATTCCAACCCATGAACGTCACCGTTCGCGGACGCCCGCAGCCATTTCGCACCGTCAGTTTTGACGCCGCCACGAATTCGGTGCGGCTCATCGAGCAGCGCCTGCTGCCGCATGAATTCAAAATCATCGGCACGAAAAATTTCCGCGAGACCGCCCGCGCCATCACCGACATGGTCGTGCGCGGTGCCGGCGCGATCGGCGCGACGGCGGCTTATGGTCTGGCGCAGGGCGCGCTGGCCTTTCGCGGCCGCGATCAGAAAAAATTTTCCGCCCACCTCGAACTCGTTTATCAAACGCTGGCGGCCGCCCGCCCCACCGCCGTCGATCCCGTCAACGCGATGAACGATGTGCGTCGCGAACTGGCCCGCGGCGAAACCGTGGAAGAGCAGCAAGCCCTCGCGCTGGCCGCCGCCGAAGAGTTTGCGAATGAAGACGTCCGGCACTGCGAGGCCATCGGCCGGCACGGCGCGAAGCTGATCCGCGCCGGCATGAAAATCCTGACGCATTGCAACGCCGGCTGGTTGGCGTTTGTGGATGTGGGTTCAGCGACCGCACCGCTGTATGCCGCGCAGGCGCAGGGCAAAAAGTTTCACATGTTCTGTGACGAAACCCGTCCGCGCTTGCAAGGCGCAACGCTCACTGCGTGGGAACTCGCACAACAAAACATTTCGCACGAGATTATCGCCGACAACGCCGCCGGTCATTTGATGCAGCGTGGCGAAATTGACCTGGTCATCGTCGGCAGCGACCGCACGCTCGGCCGCACCGGCGAAGTGGCCAACAAGATCGGCACCTACACGAAAGCGGTTTTGGCCGCGCGCCACAAAACTCCCTTTTATGTCGCCATTCCGCTCTCGACGATTGATTGGAATTTGAAAAGCGGCGAGAAAATTCCAATCGAGGATCGGCACGAAAACGAAGTGCTCGGCGCTTGGGGCGCAATTGCAAATCCGTTATCCGAGAGTCGCCCGGCGCTATCCGGGCGACGCGTTTACATTCGCGTGGCCAACCCGACCAGTGCTGCGCGCAATCCCGGTTTCGACGTGACGCCGGCGGAACTCATCACCGGCATCATTACCCCCGCCGGAATATTCAAGCCACCGGAACTGTGGCCGCATCGGCATCAGCTTGGATATGCTGATTGAACCGCAATAGGACTTGCGCACTTGAAAAAAGAAAATTACGCTTTGATTTCCCCGTAGGCGGGGTAGCCAAGTGGTAAGGCAGGGCTCTGCAAAAGCCTCATCCGTCGGTTCGATTCCGACCCTCGCCTCCAATTCCAACTGCGTGTGCAGCAATGGTTTTGGAGCAGAGTGGTCCGCAACGGACACTAAAACGGACACCAATTTTCCAATCCGTAGGAAACCAGCATAGTCCGGCATTATCCGCCGCCTATCTGCTACCGGTTCGGATTCGGCCTCGTTTATTCTCGCGGTTGCGTGAAAACTATGAAAACACGTTACCGTCTCATCTGCCGGGGAATCCGTGGCGGAGCCTACTACTGCGTGGACACCAAGACCGGCAAACGCACCAGTCTCGGCACGACCAATGCCGACGATGCCCGGCAGGTCATCGAAGCCAAAAATAATTCCGAACGCCAGCCGGTGCTGAATCTTCAGATTGCCAAGGCTTATTTGGCGGGCAGCGACAACGGCATCACCACCCGGACATGGCGAAATGCCATTGACTCGTTGATTGGCACCAAACAGGGGGCGAACCAGCACCGCTGGAAAACCGCCGCGAAGGACAAGGCGCTGGCCACGTTGCTGCCACAGGTCATCATTGAAACCAAAGGTGAAACGATCCTGAAGGTTCTGCAAATCGGAACGGTTTCCACCAACGTCTATCTGCGCCGCCTGCACAATTTCTGCGTGGACATGAATTGGCTGCCGTGGCCGCTCGTGCCGAAACGCCAGTGGCCCGCCGTCGAGTTCAAAGAGAAGCGCGGTATTACGCTGGCCGAACATCTGGCCATCGTCGTCCGCGAAAACAATCCCGAACGCAAGGCGTTCTATAAACTGGCTTGGCACTTGGGCGCATCGCAATCCGATCTGGCCGGCCTGAACGCCGAGGACGTTGATTGGGAACACCACGTCATTAGCTATGCACGCCGGAAGACCGGCTCGATTGCCATCATGCGCATGGATGAAGACATGGAGGAAATCTTGCGCGACCTGCCGGGCAATGGGCCACTGTTTCCGTATCTGCGAACCGTCCGTTCGGGCGACCGCGCCACGGAGTTCAAACAACGCTGCGATGGACTTGGCATCAAGGGCGTCTCGTTGCACAGCTACCGCTACGCTTGGGCGGAACGTGCGAAGACGGCGGGCTATCCCGAACGGTATGCCCAGGTGAATCTTGGCCACAACAGCCGGGCGATGGCGCGGGCGTATTCCCGCAAGGCCCCGGTGGAAATGCCGTCGTTGAGCGAATACGAGCGGCAGCAGAAGGCCATCATTGGAAACCGGAACACCGAACCAGCGGCGAAAGCCGTTGCCGCATAAGGAGGACATCATGCAACCTTGGCAAATTAAAGCACTCGAACTGGAAGCGTCGGTCTTGAAACACCTTGACGGATTCATTCACGAACACGCGCTCTGCTTTTTCAATGGAGCCATCTATGTTTTGCTGGCTCTTTTGGCTTGGG
>CAJAQO010000033.1 GCA_903944085.1 uncultured Verrucomicrobia subdivision 3 bacterium | reverse complement strand
TGGCCGCCAATCAGAACTCGGACAACGTGGTGGTTTTCCGCGTTGATGCTGCAAGCGGACGCCTCACCGCAACCGGCCAGAGCGTGGCCATCGGCAATCCATCTTGTGTGGTGTTCGTGCCGGCCAGATAATCTTCGCCAAGCCAGCGCGCAAAAAAAACTTCGGGCGGGCACTCGCCCACCCGAAGTTGTATTCGCAAATTCGCTTTCGCTTACTGCGTCAACCGGAAGAAAGCGGCGCCCGAGCCAAGCGGAAGTTGCACCTGATTCGTGGCCGTGGTGCCGGGCACCGTTGTCCAGATGATTGGCGGCGTGAGGCTGGGCGTCGTTTGCAGCAGCACTCCCAAGCCGGGCGCCGGCCAGCTCAAGACCACGTTGCCGCCGGCTTGCGACACGCTCAGTTGCACGCGGCTCTTGGCGACACCGAAATTGCTGAAGATGCCTTCATTCAACAAGGCAGCGTTGTGGCTGGTCACGGCCAGGCCCACGCGGAGATTGCTGCCGTAGGCACCGAGCGCATTGGTGGAGGAATCCACCGCGCCCATGAATGTCCAATCCAGATTATTCGAACTGCAATAGCCCGAGATAACCGAACCGGTGCGGGCGAGCCGGAACCAGTTGGTGGGGAACGTCGAGTTCGGCCGGGGCGCGGCCGGGGAAATGGCGGTCGCAGCCGTGTCTTCGCGCCACTCGAACAAATTTTGGGCGCGGCCCGGCGCGGGTGGGAAACTAGCAACCATCACCATGCGCTCGCCGTCGGAGGGTCCGTTCGGATCGGTGATTTCGCGAGCCATGAGACCGCCTTTGGCGGCGACATCGGATTCGCCCAAGTTTTCCAGACACACGCTCAAGTCGAAGTCGTTCGTAAAAGTCTTATACACAAACTCGAATTGGTCCGAGGTGTTGAAGATGTCCGCGCCGCTCCCAAAAACATGGATGTCATTGCCATTCGCAAAGGCCATGCCGGAAGAAGCGAGTATGTTCGCCGCCGCTTCAAATCCGAAAGTTCTGCCGGGCACATTGGTTGTCACGATCGTGTCGGGCACGTAGGAAAGGTTCTGCACGCCCTTCACCTGCAGCGTGTAGTGCGAGACGGTTAGCGCGGTGTCGAGGGTAAGCTGCACATTGGTGGCTGAAATCTGGGTCGCGCTGACCACCACGTTCGTGGTGTTTAACACGTAATTCGCCGGGTTTTGCGAACTGCCGGAGTCCACCGCCATGTTGAACAGCACGTTGATGACGTTGGTGATGAGACTGTCGGCGGAGAGCGCCACCGGCGGATTGGGCGTGGGCACCACGATCACTTTCAGCGAGCCGTCCACGGTGAGCGAATTGGTTTGCCAGAGCAGCCCCAAACCCGGCGTGGCCGGAACAATGTTCGCAAAGGAGCCGCTGTAGCTGGCCGCGCTGAAGAGCTTGTAGCTGTCGCCCGGCGCGTAAACTGTCGAGGCCAGATTGCTCAATACCAGATTGCCGCCGTAGGTCACACTGCCCGAAACGCTCACGTTGTCATTGGTCTGAATGTCTTTGTCGAGTTCAAACAAATTGGTGCAGCCCGCGGCGAGCACCAGCGAGTTATTGATCGTCAGGCTGCCGATGCCGGAATCGCCGGGAGCCAGCGCGCTGCCGGCGGGCACGGTGACGGGGTCGCTGATCGTGCCGCTGCCGGTGAGCGTGGCGTTCGTCAGCAAAAGCGGATTGGCCCCGGTGCCCACGCTGCCGTCCACCTGGAATGTGCCGCCGTTGATAATCGTGCCGCCAGAATAAGTGCAACTGCCCGTGAGCTGGAGCAAACCGCCGAGATTGTTCGCGTTCAGAGAACCGCTGCCGTTGACCGGACCTTGGAGAACCAAGCCGGTGGCGGAGGTTGGGATGTTGATAAAGTTTGTTCCGTTCAGCGTCAACGAGCCGCTGAACGAGTTGGTCAGGCCGTTGGATTCCACCGCCAATGTGCCATTGGTCATCACCACTATTTTATTGATCACGTTGTTGACGAATTCGCTCGTGCGATGGAATTGCAGCGTGGCACCCGGATAAACCGAGATCGTGTTCGCCGGATTGCCGGGTGTGGTTCCGCGTGAAATGGTCATGGTGCCGGCCTTGATGTTGATGTCCGTCACCCCGAGGTCGCCAATGTTGATAAACGCAACTATGTTGGTGCCGACTTTGGTCAGCGGGTAGCCGTTGCCCACAAGATAGGCGTTCACACCGCTGGAGGCTGCGGAAGGAGCCGGATCGCGGATGTCCCAACGGAATCCGCCGCCAAACGTCGTCGGGCCGTTGAGCGTGACATAGCGCAACGCGTTTTGATTGTCGGCGCTGCTGTTGATAATCGCGCCCGCCCCGCCGACGCCCGCGCCTTGGACGCTGATGGGTTCCATGCCGAGGCTTTGCGCATCCACATCCAGCGTGGCACCGTTCGCAACCACGGTCATGGCATTGGTGTCACCCAGCGCGGTGCCGCTGCCGGCGGCCAGCGTGCCGGCGGTGACGGTGGCAACGCCGGTAAAAGTGTTGTTGCCGGTGAGCGTCAGCACGCCGGGGCCGCGCTGCTCGACGGTGCCGGTGCCGCTGATGACTCCGGTCAATGTCGCCGCGTCAGCACGGTTGAAGACCAACGCACCATTGTCCATGACCGAACCGGTGATCGAGCCATTAGTGCCGCCGTTGCCGAGTTGCAACACGCCGTTGGTGAGAAAGGTGCCGCCGGTGTAATTATTGCTGTTGACGATCAGAAGCGTGGCAGCGCCGTCTTTTGCCAATGTCGCACCGCCCGAAATGCCTCCCGCACCCGTCCACGTATAATTATATGCTGAGTTAGTGATACTGACGGTGGCTGGGAGCACATTCGTGGTGATGTTGACAGTGAAATTGGTAGCGGAATCATCGAAGAAAACCGGATAAAGATCGTGATAAGTCTGCGGGTTTCCGGAAATCGCGCCCTTCCACTCCAATCCGGCATTGGGATCCCAGACGCCAGCGATGCCGCCCACCCAGACGCCCGGCTCCACCGTGATGGCGGTGATGTTCAACTGCAGCGCCGTGCCAGAGTCCTGCAAAACGGCGGCCACGCCAT
This sequence comes from uncultured Verrucomicrobia subdivision 3 bacterium, assembly GCA_903944085.1. Lineage (GTDB taxonomy): Bacteria > Verrucomicrobiota > Verrucomicrobiia > Limisphaerales > UBA11358 > UBA11358. The sequence continues at coordinate 96,157 of CAJAQO010000033.1, read as the reverse complement.
AAGGCACGCTCCCCAGTTTGAAACCGGCCAAGCCCGCGCCGCCGATACTGCCGCCAGTGTAAGTGATGAGGTTATACACGCCGACTGCCGGCGCGGAGCCGAGGATGTTAATTACGTTGGCGCCGTTGACAATCAAGCCACCGCTCGCAATCACTCCGCCAAGATACACATTCACCCGCGTCGCCGTCTGGTCGGTGCTGGTCGTTCCCAAGGTCAACGAACCGACGCTCAAGGGCGGCGAACCGGCACCGCCATCGGCTTCAATTGCCGCGCCATTGAGCACGGTCACTGGGCCGCTGGCCGTGCCATTGCCGCTAAGGGTCGTTCCGCCGATCATGGTCACGGAGCCCGAACCGGTCGTGCCGCTGCTTTGGAGCGTGAGTGATCCGTTGCTGACCACGGTGCCGCCGCTATAGGTGTTGGCGCCAGTGAGGGTCAGCGTGCCGGCACCCACTTTGATCAATGCCATGGAAGCGGTGTTGTCCGCGATGGTGCCGCCAAACGTGGTGCTGGTGTTCAAAATGCCAACCGTCGCCGTAGCCGGCAGGTTGTTGGTGTTGCTGTTGCGCAGCGTGCCGGACGAGCCGCTCAACGAGCCAAAATTGAGGTTGGTGGCCGCGCCGTAAATTTCGTAATAAGCGGCGGCGTTGTTTAACGCCCAGGCGACTGCGGCACTGCCCGAATTGGTCGAGCCAAACCGCATTTTGAAAGTGCCGCTGTTGTTGACCGTGCCGGTCAGGGCGGAATCGTTACCCCACAAATTTATGGTGCCGCCGCTGCCGGTGATGGTGCTGGTGACGGCCCCGCTCCAGGTGTTGGTGAAGTCGAGCAACAGGCTGGCGTATTCCAACAAGATCGGCACGGTGCCATTAAAACTGAATGCCGAGCCGACCGTGTTTTCGGTGGCGGAGTTGCCGCCCAAACGCAGCGTCGCGCCATTGTTAAAGACAAGTGACTTGGTAATGGCGAGTGTTCCGCTGTTCTTGGCGATGAACAAACTGCCACCGTTGTTGACCGTGATGGAACCGGTCCCGCCGACCGTCAAAGTGGTGGAGGAACCGGCGTTGAATTTCAACGAGCCTTGATTGATCACGATGTTGCCATTGCCCACATTCTGGCCGACCCAGTTGAGTTGGCCTGCTCCGGTTTTGGTAAGCGTTCCGTTCAGCGTCAGCGGACGTTGCGTGCCGTTGGCCCCGACGGTCAGTTGCACGCCGTAATCGGCAGTCGAGCTGCCCACATTGCCGCCGATATTCCAAGTCTGGTCGCCTTGAATGATCACCGGCAGTTTGAGTTGCAAGCCCGCCGTGCCGCTGACATTGAAATTGCCGGTGGCCACCAAGCCGTTGGTCATGGTGAGCGCATAAGCGCCCGACCCGGTGGTGTTGCCGTTGATGGTAAAGACGGCCAGCGCGGGATTCGCGCGCCCGCCGGTCGTCCCCATCTGTAACAGGCCGATCGTGTGCGCGGCGTCGTTCAAGGTCAGGCTATTATTCACGGTCGTATCGGGGATGATCAATTCGTCGCCGATGGATGGCAGTGCGCCGGACAGCCAGTTGCCGGCAACGTTCCAATTGGCGCTGGATGTGCCGGTGAAGGTGGAACTGGACGTCTGGGCGCCGGAGCCTGGAACCAGTCCAAATAATGCCAGCACAGCGCATAAAAAAATTGACGGCAAGGTTTTCATAATGAGTTTTGGATTTCAGTCAGGTTGGTTTTTCTCGCGGAAGAATGGCACAGCCGGTTGGTGATCTAAAACAGTGTCGGAATCGACATTTTGCTTTGAATTCATCAGCGTGCTTGAAAAAATTTACCACGGGCAAATCGCCAGCGCAATCATGCAAACGCGGGATTGCCCGGCAGAACGCCAATTAAACGGAAGCCAGCAAATGCGGCCGTAACGTGGCCAGCCTGGCCGGCCAATAAATTTCCCCTTTTGCTTTGTCGCGCCGCACTTTAACTTGCGCGCTGCCAATGGCCTTAAAACTGTTCAATTCCCTGACGCGCGCCGTGCAGACGTTCGCGCCGCTCGATCCCGCCGGCAAAAAAGTCGGACTGTATTGCTGCGGCCCGACCGTTTATGACTTCGCGCACATCGGCAACTGGCGCACCTTCGTCTTCGCCGATCTCGTCCGCCGCACGCTCGCATTTTCCGGCTACGAGGTGAAGCACGTCATGAACATCACCGACGTGGAGGACAAAATCATCCAGCGCGTCCGCGAAAATAAAACCACGCTGCGCGAGTTCACCGGCAAATTTGAAACGGCATTTCTCGACGATTTAAAAGCGCTGAACTGCCAGGCACCGCACGTCACGCCCCGCGCCACCGGGCACATGGCCGAGATCATCGCGCTCATCGAAAAACTGGTCGCACGCGGCGTGGCTTACCAAGCCACCGACGGCTCGGTTTATTTCAGCATCGAGAAATATCGCGGCTGCGGCTGCACCTACGGCCAGTTGCAGAAATTGAATTTTGACGAGATGCGCGTCGGCGAACGCGTTTCCACCGACGAATACGAAAAGGAAGCTGTCGCCGATTTCGCGCTCTGGAAAGCTCGCGTGCCGGATGACGGCGATGTTTTCTGGCCGAGTCCGTTCGGCGAAGGCAGGCCTGGCTGGCACATCGAATGTTCCGCCATGAGCATCAAGGCGCTCGGCGAAACTTTTGATTTGCACCTCGGCGGCGAGGATTTGAAATTTCCGCATCACGAGGACGAAATTGCGCAGAGCGAAGGCGCGACGGGTAAGCCGTTCGTGAAATTCTGGCTGCACGGCGCGCATCTGCTCGTCGAGGGCAAAAAGATGAGCAAGCGTTTGGGAAATTATTTCACGCTGCGCGACCTGATCGCCAAAGGTTTCACCGGCCGCGAAGTGCGTTATCTGCTGCTCACCGCGCATTACCGCGAGACTTTTAATTTCACGCTCGAAGGTTTGGCGGGCGCGAAAAGCGCACTGGCGCGCATTGATGAATGTGTCGGCAAACTGCGCGAACTGGCGGCGATTCCAAAGTCTGAAGTCCAAAGCCCAAAGTCAAACGATGCGCTGATTGAGAAATTCACCGCCGCGCTGGCCGAGGATTTGAACATCTCCGCCGCGTGGGCTTCGGTTTTTGAATGGGTGCGCGAAATGAACAAGCGCCTCGCCGAAAATTCACTTTCGCCCGCCGAGGCCGCCTCCGCATTGACGGCGTGGGACAAAATTAATTCTGTTCTCGGCATCGGCACCACTGCGGAAGCGGAGGCTCCGGCCGACATCCTCGCGCTGGCGGAGGCGCGCACGACGGCGAAGCTGGCCAAAGATTTCAAGCGGGCCGACACCATCCGCGACGAGTTAAAAGCCAAAGGTTGGATCATCGCAGATTCGCCGAAAGGTCCGAAACTGAAAAAAATTTGAATTTTCAGCCAACGCGTAAATCGTAAATCAGAAATTCATCATGGCAAAAGGCGCATTCATTTCCTTCGAGGGTTCCGAAGGCTGCGGCAAGTCCACCCAGATTGAACTGCTGGCGCGGCATTTGCGTGCCCTCGGCCATCGCGTGCGCACCTTGCGCGAACCGGGCGGCACGCCCATCGGCGAGGAAATTCGCCACACGCTCAAGCACAGTAAAAACAACGCGGCGATGACCGCCGAAGCCGAACTGCTGTTGATGAACGCCAGCCGCGCGCAGCTTGTGCGCGAAGTCATCCGCCCCGCGCTGGCCGCCGGCGAGGTCGTGGTGTGCGACCGGTTTTACGATTCCACCACCGCGTATCAGGGCTATGGCCGGGAACTGGATCTGGCGATGGTCAAGGCGGTGATTGACATCGCCGTCGGCGACACGCGGCCGGATTTGACGCTGCTGCTCACGGTCACGCCGGAAACCGGGGCGCGGCGGCGCGCGCAGCGCCAGGCCAACTTGCCCTTCATGCGCGACCGCATCGAAGAATCCGACCAGCAATTTTTTGACCGCGTGGAAAAAGGTTTTGCCGCCATCGCCGCCGCCGAGCCGGACCGTTTTTGCGTGGTGGAAGCCTCCGGCTCGGTGGAAAACGTCGCGGGCCGCATCTGGGATTTCGTCCGGCCTGCCCTGCCCAAACTCGGGCGCTGGTGAATTTGTTTGCCGGATTCAAATCGCAGGGTAAGTTTAATCCAGACCATGATTGAAAAAACCATCAGCGAAATTGAGGCGAAAATCAGCGGCGCGGATTCCGTGAGCGCCGAGCGCAAGCTGGAACTGCTGAAACTGCTCGGCACGTTGAAAACCGAAGTCGCCAAGCTCTCGCAAACCAACAGCGACCAGGCCGACAGCATCGCCGGATTCGCCCAGCTCTCCGCGCATGAAACCATGCGCGCCGAGCAAAACCCGCAGTTGCGCGAACTCTCGCTCCAAGGCCTGCGCTCGTCCGTCGAGAACCTGGAACAGTCGCATCCGCACCTCGCGCAGATCGTCAACAGCATCAGCAAAACGCTGTCGGATTTGGGGATTTGACGACCTCGCGCAAAGACGCAAAGGCGCAAAGAATTTCAAATGGGGGAAACCTGCAAAAAGGTTTGTGTAATTCTCAAACGGAGAAAAACTTTGCGCCTCGGCATCTTTGCGTGAGTTTAATCTTCGCGCGGCTCCAGCTTGGCAATCGCCGCCATGATTTCGTCCGCGACCTGCTGGTAAATTTCCTTCAGCCGCGGCTTGTCGCAAACTTTCGCCTCCGCGCGCAGCGTTTCAAAATGCAGCGGCCGGCCGTATTTCAAAATCACGCGGCGCGGACGCGGAAATTTGATGTGCCGCCCGTAAGCCGCGAACGTCCCGAACACGCGCACCGGCACCACCGGCACGGTGGATTTGATGACCGTCAGCCCCACGCCCGAACGCGCGGGTAAAAAATTTCCGTCCCGCGTCCGCGTGCCTTCGGGAAATAAAATGATCGCGCCGCCAGCGAACAGCCGGTCGAGGATTTTTTTCAGGCCTTTCGCGCCGCCGCCGTCGCGGTCCACCGGCACGGCGTTCCATGAGCGCAGCAGCGCGCCGATGCCGGGAAAGCGGAAGAGCGATTCGCGCGCGAGATAATTGATGTCGCGCTTCAGCCCCGCGCCGACCAGCGGCGGATCCAGAAAACTCGCGTGGTTCGAGGCCAAAATCACACCGCCGGTGGCCGGCACGTTTTCCGCGCCGAACACGCGCCAGCGGAAATACGTCGCATAGAACGCGCGAAAAACCGTCCAGCCGATGCGGTAGGACAGATTCATTGCGGATTTCGGATTTCGGATTTCGGATTGAAGCGGCGCGGAAACGGTTGCAGCCAATCCGCACTCCGCACTCCGCACTCCGCACTTAAAACGCGGTTCATTTTTTGGCCGGCATCAGCTTGTGGATTTCTTCGAGCAGCAGCCTGCTCGTCTGCTCCGAAGTCATGGCAGAATTGTTGATGACCTTGGCGCCGAGCGCGATCATCAGCGGGGCCACGGCGCGCTGGCTGTCGCGCTGGTCGCGGGCGGCGAGATTTTCATTCACACCATCGGCGGCGCGGCGGGCGGAACGCTCGGCCAGCGTCGCGTCGAGGTAGAATTTGTAGTCCGTTTCGGGAAAAACATTCGTGCCGATGTCGCGGCCTTCCATGACCAGGTCGCCGAACTGGATGCATTCGCGCTGTTTCAGTTTCATCCATTTGCGCACACCCGGCACGGCGGCGACGTGCGAGACGGCGGCGGCGGTTTCCGGCGTGCGGATTTCCTTTTCTGGAAAATAGCCGTCCACCAGCAGATGCACCACGCGCAGATGGTTTTTCTCGACGCACTCCAGCGTGGTTTTCCATTTACGGCACAGCGCGGCGATGGCCTTGTCGTTGGTCGCGTCCACTTTTTTCTGGACGCAATGCCAGGCCAGCGTGCGATACATCGCGCCGGTGTCCACATAAACGTAGCCGAGCGCCTTGGCCACGAGCTTGGCGTTGGTGCTCTTGCCGCTGGCGCTCGTGCCGTCAATGGCGATGACTATCGGATGTTTTTTCGAATTCATTTTCAATCCTGCTCATCCTCGTCCTCATTCTCATCCTCAAAATCGATTTATGAGCCTGAGGATGACGAGGAGGATGATTTTTTACTCCGCAAACAAATCGTCGCCGCTCAATGGCCGCGTGCGCCGGCCGTTTTTAATTTCCCAGATCTCCGCGCCCAGCCCGTGCGGCGGCGGCGCGGCGAGTTTCTGGAAAAAATTCGGGAACGTCTTCTTCACGCACGCGGGATTGATAATTTTTATGCCGGGAATTTTCAATCCCAGAATTGCAAAACACATCGCCATGCGGTGGTCGTTGTAAGTCTCAATTTCTGCGCCGTGCAATTCTTCCGGCTTCGAAGGATAAACCGTCAGCGTGTCGCCTTCCTCGACAACTTTCGCGCCGCACTTGGTCAACTCGGTTCGCAACGCGACGACGCGCTCGCATTCCTGCATGCGCAGGCGGCCGAGGTGAAAAAACCTGCAAGGTTCAACTGAAAAAGGTGCTATGACAATTGCAGTCATTATGCTGTCACCAAGTTGAATCATGTCATCGTCTGACTGCCCACCGCGCGAAAGAACGGGAGGCAGCGGCAATGCGCTTACAAAATTAGTATCAACTTGCCAACTTGAAGTCGGCCACTCGTCAACAATTATTGGCCAAGCTTCACGACTTCCGAAAAGTTCACCCGCTGCCACAAAATAACTTCCGCTCGAAGCATCCGGCTCGATTTGAAACGTGCCGCCTTTTTTCGGAAACGCAGCGATCAATTTTTGCGTCATCACCACATACGGCGATTCATCCGCGTTCTCGCCTTCAATTTCCACATTCCAGCCGCCGACCTTCGCCGACAGCAGCAGCGCCGACGCAAATTGTGAGCTTTCGGCAATGCTCACGCGGCAATGTTTCGGCACCGGCGCTATCTGCTGGCGCGCGATAAATTCCGTCATGGACTCCGGCGCTTGGCCCGCCGTGCCGGCAAAAATTATCGCCGGCAGCTTGTCATTTTCAAATTCAGCTTCGACGCGGTAGCCCAGTTCGCGCAGTGCCTGAAAGAGCGCGGCTTGCGGACGCTCATGCATCCGCGCCACGCCGTGCAAGCGATAAACGCCGCTGCCCAGGCAAAGGAATGGCGCGAGAAAACGCGCTGCCGTCCCGGCGTTGCCCACAAACAAATCCAGCGGCTGCGTCTCCGTGCCGCCGCGCGGCACCGCGCCGCCGTGGCCATAAACCGTGATCGTGCGGTTGCACGGCTCGGCCGGGTCTGGTGCCACATTCACCATGAAACCGAGTTCCTGCAAACATTCCACCATGATCTGCGTGTCCTCGCTCCACAGCGCGCCGGTGAGCACCACCTCGCCATCCGCGAGCGCGGCGAGAATCAGCGCGCGGTTTGTGATGCTCTTGGAGCCGGGCACGGTGATTTCCGCGCGCACCGGTTTGGCGAGCGGAACGATTTCGATGAGGTCGGGCAAAGCCATTTCTTTAGCCACAGATGAAACACAGATTGGAGCCGGATGAAAACAAAAACATTTCAGCGAAAATCATCCGTGTTTCATCTGTGAAAATCTGTGGCTCAAAAAATTAATTTAGAAACGCCGTCAGCGGGCTGGTGGCGCTCGCCGTTTCGCTTTGCGCACCCAGGCCGATTTCAAACGCGCTGCGGCCGGCTTCCACCGCCAGCTTGAATGCGATGCCCATGCGGTTCGGGTCGTTCGCCACGGCGATGGCGGTGTTCACCAGCACGGCGTCCGCGCCCATTTCCATCGCCTCGGCGGCCTGGCTCGGCGCGCCGAGGCCGGCGTCCACGACCACCGGCACCGTCGCCTGCTCGATGATGATGCGGATCTGGTCGCGCGTCTGGATGCCGCAGTTCGAGCCGATGGGCGAACCGAGCGGCATCACCGTCGCGCAGCCGACATCCTGCAAGCGCTTCGCCAAAACCGGATCGGCGTTGATATAAGGCAGCACGGTGAAACCTTCCTTGACCAAAATTTCCGCCGCCTTGAACGTCTCAATCGGGTCGGGCAGCAGGTAGCGCGGGTCGGGATGGATTTCGAGCTTCACCCATTTCGGCAGACCGGCGGCGACGGCGAGGCGCGCGAGGCGGACGGCTTCCTCGGCATTCATCGCGCCGCTGGTGTTGGGCAAGAGCAGATATTTTTTCGGGTCAATGAATTCGAGGATGTTGGCGAACGGATCTTTCTTGCCGCTCAAATCGGCGCGGCGCAACGCGACGGTGACCATTTCCGTGCCGCTGGCGGCGAGCGCATCACGCATGGCTTCCGGCGACGGAAATTTTCCCGTGCCGAGAATCAGCCGCGAATGAAACTCGCGTCCGGCAATGACCAAAGGTTTAAACGACATCCGGAATAATTTAGAAAATTGCCGCGAATTGTCGAGGCGGGATGCTGCTTTGGCCACAGATGCACACAGATGGAACACAGATTTAAACCGGCAAGAAACCGTTTATTCGCGGCCGCCGTGCTGGCGCAGCCATTCCGTCATCTCCCGGTTGCGCTTCCCCAGCTCCGTCGCCGGCGTGTAGCGACTGTCCGTTGCCAAGGCCAAGACCATGCGCAACGGCGTCTCGCCCCGGTTGTTCCGGGCATTGATATCAGCGCCGTTGGCGAGGAGCAGTTCCGCCACGTCCTGGTGGCCACCCATCGCGGCTTCATGCAAAGGCGTCCAGCCGTCGTTGCCTTTGGCGTTGACCTCGGCTCCGTGGGCCAGGAGCAATTCCGCCACATCCTTGTTGACCGCGAAGTGCAACGGCGTGGCACCATTGTTGTCCTTGGCCTTGGCATTGGCTTGGTTGGCCAGCAGCAACGCCGCCACGCCCTGGTGGCCCTTCATCGCCGCCAGATGCAACGGCGTCTCGCCCAGATTATTCGTGGCCCGGATATCCGCTTGGTGGGCCAGCAGCAATTCCACAACATCCTTGTAGCCGTGATATGCTGCGGTTCCCAAAGGCGTCCAGCCGAAGTTGTTGGTGGTGCCAACCTCAGCCCGGTTGGCCAGCAGCAGTTCCGCCACGTCCCGCTGACCCCGCAGCGCGGCACAGTTCAACGGCGTTTCACCGAGATTGTCTTTGTGGTTCACCAAATCGGGATTGGCTTTGAGCAGCGCCTGGACCGTTGGCAAGTCACCACGCTTGGCCGCATCATCCAACTCGCGAATCCGGTTGCAGCCGGCCCCGCCGACCCATGCCAGCACGACCAGCATGAAGCCGGTGAAACGGAGAAAGGGTCGCATCCGGTGCATGGCTTGGGGATAGTCCCTTCGCGGGAAAATGGCAAGCGCGGTTTGTGCTGCGGCCGCCGCTTTTCCCCGGCGGGCGCGACTCCCAAAAAAAGCCGCAACCCCGCGAACGGGATTGCGGCGCTGAAATATGCGGCGCGCGACCGGGCCGCCGCGGCATTCCTTACGTCGCGCGTTTGGTGATGGGGCCGGCCCAGTCGCTCGGGCCGGCGGTCCCAACGGCCTGGGCGCGGAACCAGTGCTCCACGCCGCTGGGCAGGTTGCCGATGGTGCAGCTCGATTTCTTGCCCACGTATCCCTGCGTCCACGGCCCGGTGGACGCCGTGGCGTAATGCACGATGTGCGTCTGCACGCCGCGTTGCGGGTCCCAGGCCAGATCCACCGACCCGGTGACGTCGCCGCCCGTGGCATTAAAATTGGGGGGCGGGGACAGCGGGCCGACCGGCGTGGCATCCGCCACCAGTTCCCAGCCGCCGCCCTGCAGGTCCGCCGCGTCGGTGGTCACCTGCATCGCGCCGTTGGCCAGCGCGTGCGCGGCGGCGTTGGCGGCACCAAAGGCATTGTCGCGCAAGGTCAACAACTGCGTGCTCACCGCCACGGACTTGTCGTAATTAGTGTTCGCCGTGTCGAGGTTTGTATTCGCCGTTTCCAACGCCGCCGTCGCTTCGGCCAGCGTGGTGAACTTCGCATTGCCATCCATCTTGCCCGTGATCTTTTTGAGATACGGAATGACGGCGGGAATGCTCATATGAGTGAGGTCTAATTTGATCTTTGACATATTTGATTCCTTTCGGCCCCGGTGCCGAGACACCCGTCCAGGTGCCGGAGTCGTGATTGGTTTCAGGAATGTGTTAACGCCGACAGAAACCGGGGTCAAGCAAGATTGTGAATATTTTCACAAGCCGCCGGTGGCCGGGATCACGCCCGCCTCCGGGCGGGGCGAGACGCGCCCTCGCGGCCAGCTTTCGGGCGCGTATTGACCACCCCGGACGTATCGGACGACGTCCGTGCCTCCGGCTTTTCCGCGCGGGCGCGGAAACCGGAGTCAGGGGCGGAGGCGGCGCCCAGCGGTGCTGGCCGGAACGGTGGCAAGATGTGGCATCATTGCTGTAAATAGCTGAAAATAAACAGGTTTTCCTATTTTCACCGCGCCAAGCCTGACCGGAAAACGAAGCTTTCCCGCCCGCATTCCTGAAATTCCCGCCAGCAAACGACGTTTTCCCGTCAGCCAACGGAGAATTCCGGCGGGAATTTTGCGTTGGCTGGCTGGCGAACGCGGATTTCTGCCCGGGGTTTTGCGATCTCCGGCACGCGAACGGGAAAATCCCGCCGGCATTTTACGTTCGCCGGCAGGCGAGCCTGGATTTCCCGCCGGCGGACGGCGAATTCCCGCCCGCCGGCGGCAGGTTCCGGCCGGAGCCGACCCGTTTCCGGCCGCCGCCCGGCGGCCTAAAACCGGGCAACCCGGCAATAAATAAAAAAGGCGCCGTCCCGGCGGACGGCACCTCGGTGCTGGAAACGGAAAATTATTTCGCGCCCTGGTCAATCCACGCGCGGATCAGCCCGATCTCTTCGGGCGTCAGCGGCTTGATGCCGGCCTTGTTCGGTATCGGCGGCATCCAGGAATCATGGTCGGTGGTCGTGTGCGCGACGGCCTTGATGATGAAACTGTTGGCGCTGTCGCCTGCGGTGACGATTTTGCCTTCCTTGGTGCCTTTGAGCACGCCTTCGAGGGTGTCCATGTGCAGGCGCGCTTTGGGTTTGTCGCCGCTGTGGCATTTCACGCAGGAGGTGTCAAAAATCGGCTTGATGTCGGTGGCGTAAGTGACGCCGGTTTTCGTGGCGGCCGGCGGCAGGTCGGCGGAGGCGGCGACGGCAAAACTGAAGGTGGCGGCCAGCGCGGCCAGGGCGAGTTGGGTGGATTTCATGTTCAATTGGTTAATCTAGATCATTTGGTTTGGTTACGGTCGCCAGATAGGACGCCTGAAACCGGGAAAAGATTCAATCATATTTTTTGCGCTGGGACGCGGGCTTGCGGTCGGTGCGCGTCTCGGTCAACTTGGGCGCGTGCACCGCGAGAGTTTTGCCGATGCCGCGCTGGTGGTCCTCGGCCACGGCACGGTTTTGAACGACCAGTCGGCGGCGCCGGTGTTTCAGCACGCGGCGGCGCTGCGGGGCCGGCATCTTTTCCGCGAAGTCCGCGAGGCGTTCTGGAAACAGGCGCCGCAGATCAAAACCGTGCTGGCGGAAATCGCCGCACCGCGCAGTTTCATCGTGCCGCTGTTCATCAGCGAAGGCTATTTCAGCACGGAGGTTATTCCGCCGGCGTTGGGCTTCCGCTTTCCGGACCACTTGAAACGCCAGTTGGGCGCGGCGGCGGTGCATTATTGCCTGCCGGTCGGCTCGCATGAGCTGATGACGACGGTGATTCTCGCGCGCGCGGCGGAAGTCGCGCGGAATTTTCCGTTTCCGCGCGCGCCCAAGCCGGCGGAGACGACACTGCTCATCGCCGGCCACGGCACCGGCCGCCATGCCAATTCCCGCCGGGCGGTGGAGCGGCAGATGGAACTGATCCGCGCGCAGAATATTTACGCGGCGGTCGGCGCGGTGTTCATGGAAGAAGCGCCGTTCATCCAAGACTGCCACGCCGCCGTGAAAACCCGGAACGTGGTGGTGGTGCCGTTTTTCATCAGCGACGGACTGCACGCGATCGAGGACATTCCGGTGCTGCTCGGCGAACCGGAGCGCGTGGTGAAAGCGCGCCTCGCCACCGGCCAGCCGACGTGGCGGAATCCGACTGAACGCCACGGCAAACTCATCTGGTATTCGCCAGCCGTCGGCACGGAGCCGCTGCTGGCGGAGGTGATTTTGCAACGCGTGATCGAAGCGTCGGGAACGCCAAACCATTTATGAAAAAACTGCGCATCGGTTTCCTGGGCACCGCCGGCATCGGCCGCAAAAACTGGAAGGCCATTTTCAATTCCGGCAATTGCGTCGTCGCCGCCGTGGCGAGTCGTGACGGCGAAAAAAGCCGGCAATACATCGCGGATTGCCAGCGCGAATTCGCCTTCGCCGAAACGCCGCGCGCCTTCGGCAGCTATGAAGCGTTGATCGCATCGCCCGGCGTGGATGCGGTTTACATTCCGTTGCCGACCGGTTTGCGGCAGGAATTTGTCCTGCGCGCGGCGGCGGCGGGCAAGCACGTCGTCTGCGAAAAACCGTGCGCGACCAGCACCGCCGAGCTGGAAGAAATGCTGGCGGCGTGCAAAAAAAATGCCGTGCAATTCATGGATGGCGTGATGTTCATGCACAGCCCGCGCCTCGCCCGCGTCCGCGAGATTTTGGACGACGGCCAAAGCATCGGCCCGATTCGGCGCATCGCTTCCGCCTTCAGCTTTTATCCCGGCGCAGAATTTTTTCAAAGCAACATCCGCGCGAACGGCGCGCTCGAACCTTTTGGCAGCCTCGGCGATCTGGGCTGGTATTGCATCCGGTTCGCGCTGTGGACGCTGAACTGGCGGCTGCCCGCAAGCGTGGCCGGCAAAGTTTTGGCGCAGTCGGAAAACCGGCCGGACCGGCCGGCCGCGCCGACAGAATTTGCCGCGACGCTGTTTTATCCCGGCGGCGTGACGGTGGAATTTTATTCGTCCTTTCTGGCCGCGAAACAGCAGTGGGTTCACGTCGGCGGACAAAACGGCTGGCTGCGGCTGCCGGATTTTATTCATCCGTTCAACAGCTACGAACCGAGTTTTGAAGTGAACGAAAAATTCCTCACGGTCGCGGGCGAGGTGAAATGCCCGGCGGGAGCCGATCCGGCTGAGTTTGGCCACGCGACGGCGCAAGATGCGCGGATGTGGCGTAATTTTGCAAACCAGATATTTTCCGGCAAATTAAATGACGACTGGCCGCAATGGGCGCGGCAAACCCAAAAAGTGTTGGTCGCCTGCGACGCCGCCGCGCGCGGTGGTGCGCCGGTGAAATTGTAAGCTGTCACCGCCGCGCGACGGCTGCCGGCGGTTCACCGAGCGGCGATTTAGCGATTCACGAATCCCGTTTCATCCGCTATCTTTTCACGCGTGCAGTTTCAGAAAATCACCATTGTCGGCGTCGGTCTGCTCGGCGGTTCCCTCGGCCTGGCCGTGAAACGCCGGAAGCTGGCCGGCGAAGTCGCCGGTTTTGTCCGGCGGGCCGCCAGTTTGCAGGACTGCGAAACGGCCGGCGCGGTGGACTACGCCACGACGGATTTGCTCGCGGCCGTGGCCAACGCCGATCTTGTCATTCTCTGCACGCCGCTCGCGCAGATGCGTGCCCTGGCGCGGCAGCTCCTGCCGGCGCTCAAACGCGGCGCGATTGTTACGGACGTTGGCAGCGTGAAAGCCGATGTGGTGCGCGAATTGGAATCGCTCATCGCCAAGTCGGGCGCGCATTTTGTGGGCAGCCACCCGATGGCCGGCGGCGAAAAAATGGGCGTGCTGGCGGCGCGGGCGGATTTGTATGCGGACGCGGTGTGCGTGGTCACGCCGACAAAAAAATCTCACGCGGGCGCCGTGCGCAAGCTGGAGCGGTTTTGGAAATCGCTCGGCGCGCGGACGCTGCGGCTGGACGCGGCGCAGCATGATTTGCTGGTGAGCCGCTCAAGCCATCTGCCGCACGTCGTCGCCGCGACGCTGGTGAATCTGGTTCTGAATCCGGCGCATCCCGAATCCCAGGTCGGTTTGTGCGCGACGGGTTTTCGCGACACCACGCGCATCGCGTCCGGTTCGCCGGAAATGTGGCGCGACATTGCGCTGGCGAACCGCAAAAATCTCGTCCGCTCGCTCGACGCGTTTATGGCCGAGCTGAAGAAATTTCAGGCCACGTTGAAAAGCGGCGATGAGCCGGCGGTGGAAAAATTTTTTGCGGACGGCAAACTCCGCCGCGACCACTGGTGCGCCAACGGTGCCGCCGCCGAATATATTTGAAACCATGAGTGCCAATGAACTTTCCGCCGCGCGCGCCCGGGAGATTTTGTCCGCCGCGCAATCCACCCGCGTCCTGGTCGTCGGCGACGTGATGCTCGACCAGTTCCTCTGGGGAAATGTGTCGCGCATTTCGCCGGAAGCGCCGGTGCCGGTGGTGGATTTTTCGCGCGAGAGCTTCATGCCCGGCGGCGCGGCGAACGTCGCCCGCAATCTGGTCTGCCTGAAAACGCCGGCCGAACTTTTCGGCGCCATCGGCCAGGATGATGCGGCGCGCAAACTTCTGAAACTGCTGGGCGAGCAAAACATCGGCTGCACGGGCCTGGTGAAAGATGCCGCGCGCCACACCAGCATCAAAACGCGCATCGTGGCGCACCAGCAGCAGGTGGTGCGCGTTGACCGCGAGACGCGCGGCGCTCTCGACGCTCAGACCACAGCGAAACTGCTCGCCGAATTTAAAACCAAACTCGGCGAGACCGACGCCGTCATCGTCGGCGATTACGGCAAAGGGGTTGTCACCCAGCCGTTGCTGGACGAAATCAAATCGCTGTGCCGTGCGCGCGGCGTGTGGCTCAGTCTCGATCCGAAGCCGGTGCATCACCTGAATTTGAACGGGCTGTCGCTCATCACGCCGAACCGCAAGGAGGCGTTTGAGCTGGCGGATTTGCCCGACGGAACGAAACATGAAAATCCGTTTGCGGACAAGCAGCTGATGCTGGTGGCGGAACGGCTGCTGCAAGAGCTGCGGCCGGCGCTGCTGCTCATCACGCTCGGCGAACTGGGCATGCTGCTGTGCCAGCGCGGACAAAAGCCGTTTCACATTCCCACGGTGGCGCAGGAGGTTTTCGATGTGTCCGGCGCGGGCGACACGGTGATCGCCACGTTCACGCTGGCGATTGCGGCGGGTGCCTCGCCGATGGAAGCGGCGATTCTTTCCAATCACGCCGCCGGCATCGTCGTCGGCAAGCGCGGCACGGCGACAACTTCGCCGGAGGAATTGCTGAAAAGCTTTACGGCTCGTTAAATCGCTGAATGGTTGATTCGTTTAATTGACGGAAGCTTCAACCGATTCAATATTTTTACAACTCGCTGCAATGAAAATCACCACCGAGACCATTCTGGCCATGAAAGCGCGCGGCGAAAAAATCGCCGCGCTCACGGCGTATGATTATCCGATGACGAAGCTGCTGGACGAAGCCGGCGTGCCGCTGCTGCTGGTCGGTGATTCGCTCGGCATGGTGGTGCTCGGCTATCCCGACACCACGCCGGTGACGATGGCGGAAATGGAGCATCACGTCCGCGCCGCCGCCCGCGCGCAGCCACACGCGCTGCTCGGCGCGGATTTGCCGTTTCAAAGTTACGAGACCGTGGCCAACGCCGTCGAAAATGCGGGGCGGCTGGCGGCCGCCGGCGCGGAATTTGTGAAGGCGGAAGGCGGGCGGGAAATTTTGCCGCAGCTCAAGGCCATCGTCGCCGCCGGAATTCCGTTTTGCGGCCACCTCGGCATGTTGCCGCAGCACGTTTTGGAAGAAGGCGGCTATCACATCAAAGGCAAAAAAGAGGCGGAACATCAGGCTTTGCTGGAGGACGCAATGGCCTTGGCCGAGGCCGGCGCGTTTGCGATTGTGCTGGAACTGGTGACGCCGCCGGTGGCAAAGGAAATTTCCGCCCGGATTTCCGTGCCGACCATCGGCATCGGCAGCGGGCCGGATTGCGACGGGCAGATTTTGGTGACGCATGATCTGACCGGCAGCTTTCCGTGGTTTACGCCGCGTTTCGTGAAGCCGCGCGCGAACTGCGCGGCGGAAATCAAGTCGGCCGTGGCGGCCTGGCGAGCGGCCATCGCCGCGCCCGCAAAATAATTTCGCGCAACCAATTTCAAGTTGCCGGTGTTGAATGGAGCGATGAAAATTTTGTCCGCCCTGCTGCTGCTGGCGCTCGCCGTAACGGGCTGCACGACGAAATCCACGGCGCGGCTGAAGGAACAAAACGCCTTTCTGGCGGGGCAAAATGCGGCGTTGCAGCAACTCCAAATGCAGGCCGCCGCCCATGCGCCGGGGGTGACCATTGTCGGGGCGGTGCAGAATCCGCAGGTGCCGTGGGTCACCGGCTTGACGCTGGCGCAGGCGATCGCGACGGCAAATTATGTCGGGGCGGACGAGCCGAGCCAGATCATCATCACCCGCAACGGCGAAAGCGCGGCGCTGAACGCAAAAGTGTTGCTGGATGGCACGGTGATTCCGCTGGAAATCGGCGATGTGGTTGAGCTGCGCTGACCGCGACGGTTTTTCTTCTAATTTTTCTTCCCGCAGTTTTCTAAAGTTTTTTCCGGCTTGGACAGCCTTTGTCCCACCCGCTCTGCGAAAGTGATGTCGTAATTAAAACAAAATTATGACAACCAACGAACAACTCGAACTCGGCTTCAATGGCACCCAGGCCCGCATCTTCGGGCGGCGGCGCGAAACGCGCGTGGCGCGGGCGCAATGGTGGTTCGCCCGGATGCGCGCAGCCGTGGCCGGCGCGATGGACTGGCCGGCGGACGCCCAGTCGCACCCGGAACAAATCTGGATGCCCGGCGCGAACCGCAACTTGGAAGCATGAAGGCAGAATGATGCTTTACGAAGTAAAGCCAGTGCGCCGCGCGCGAAGTTTCATCATTTATCATTCATACTTCTGACTTTCCGCCATAGCCGGCGCGCACAAATTCGCGGATGACGGCGATTTCCGCTTCGCCATGGATGGTGTGTTCCTTGGGAAATTCGTGCCACGCGACATCCAGTCCGGCGGCTTGCAATTGCCGGGCTTGTTTCTGCGCTTCAACGAAAGGCAGCAGCGGATCATAGAGTCCGTGCGTGATGAGCAGGCGTTGCGATTTGGCGACGGGCGTGAGGTCGCGGATCAAATTATCAATCTCAAACACCCAGCCACTGAGGCCGACGATGCCGGCGAACCGGTGCGGATAGCGCAATCCGGTTTCGAGCGCCATGAGGCAGCCTTGCGAAAAACCGCCGAAAGTAATTTGCTCGGCGGGAAAATTTTTCGTGCGCAAATCATCGAGCAGTTCAAAGAGCAGCTTGCGGCTGCGATGGATGCCAGGCGCGATGTCGCCGGGATAATCAAACCAGGAATAGCCGCCGTAGTATTCGTCGGGCGCTTGGACGAGGAGATAATTCAGCCACGGCAAATCGAGCGCGCCGGGCAGCCAGCGCCAGCCGGCGGGTGAATCGCCGAGGCCGTGCAGGACAACAAAAAGCCGGCGGGAATTTTTTTCGGCGGCAGGAATGAATTCGGCGTGGAGCATGATTGGTTAATTGGTGGTGGCGCGCAATTTGCCGGCAGCCGCCTCGGTCCAGTCCATGATTTCCTTCCGTTGCGCTTCATTGAGCCGCGCGTCGGCATGGAGCAAGGTGTATTTTTTCGGCGGCATTTCGCGGTAGTCGAGAACTTCGTTGATGCGATCCAGTTTTTTTGCCGCCGTGGGAGCTTCCGCCGGCCAGTCGGAAAAATTCAAATGCTCGCGGCCTTCGTTCACGTCCGAGGCGATGAGCCACGAAACCGGCGCGATGCGGGCATACCACGGCCATTGGGTTTCGTGCGAATGGCAGTCGTAACACGCGGCGCGAAGGCCGGCGGCGACCGTGGCCGGCGGCCTCGCGGCGGCGATGAAATCACTTTTCACCGGCGGGTTGGGGTGGCCGGGATTCGGCAATTGCAGCAACGCAAAGCCCGCAAGCAGGCCGACTAAAATCCATTTCAAACGCTTCTTCATCTGGTTAGTGAGACTCGCCAACGGCAGCCAGGGTTTCCGCCCGGCGCAAAATATTTCCACACCCCGGTTGCGTTGTCATGGCGGGCTACTGGCTGGGCCGGTTGGGTTGAAGCTTGTTGCGCAGGACATGAATCAGCGCCTTGACGGTCAGCTCGATGAACAAAAATGGTTTGCCGATGAAGTCGTTGCCGCCGGCCATGCTGGAATTGGTGCGGCTGTCAAAATCATTGAGGCTGGTGACGAAGACGACGGGCGTTTTTTTGTGCTGGGGCAGGGCGCGGAGCTTGGCGCACAGTTCAAACCCGCTCATGCCGGGCATGTCCACATCGAGAAAAACCAGGTCGTATTCATTTTCCGTGAGCAACTGCAAGGCCTGCTGCGGGTCTTCGACGTTGACGGATTTGAGTTTTGCTTTTTCGAGCGCATAAACAATGGCACGGCGGGAAATGGCCTCGTCGTCCACCACCAGGATTTTTGAGACGGGGATGTCCTGCCGTTCCGGCAACGTGCCTTTCTCAAACAGGAAGCCGAGAAAGTCCACCGACGCCGCGATGGTGCGGATGGAGGAGGAATTGATGTTTTTGGGCTTCTCGTAAACTTCCTTGAGCAGCGCCTCGACGGCGGAGGCCATGTGGGCGATCTGCACCAGGCCCGCGATGCCGGCATTGCCGTTGAGCGCGTGAACCTGGCGGTAAAGTTCATAGACCTGTTTCAGCCGCGCCATTTCATTTTCCGCCCGGACAAGCGATTGCATGCCGGCGCGCAGCGAGTAAAGCGTGCCCGGCAGATTTTCGATGAACGATTTGCGCAGGTCGGACTGAAATTCAGCGTCGTTTTCGGCGGGCAGCGTGCCGGGCCGGGCGGTGGCGGCGATTTCGCTGGCCGACGGCGGCCGCTGCGTCATCGCACCGCTTTCGCCGATGGCGTTGCGCACGATCTCAATGACGTCTTTCGGCGTGCAACTGGATTTGGACAGGCACTTGTTGGCCCCCGCGCGCCAAGCTTCCTGAATCAAGTTGGTAAGATAAGTATTGGAAAAAACGATGATGGGGATTTTTGAAAATTCCGGCTCGCTGCGGATTTCCTTGATCACATCCACGCCGGAAATGGTGGGCAGCATGAGATCCAGAATGATGAGCTGCGGCTTGAACGTGCGCATGACTTTCAGGCCGATCTCGCCGTCGGCGGCGACTTCGGTCGTGTAGCCTTCCACCGCCAGTTTGTTGCGGTAAACATTGGCGACAATCTGGTCGTCCTCGATGATCAGGATTTTTTTCATGCGGGTGAAAGCTGATTGACCACGGCGGCAAGATCGGGCTGGGTTTTCAGAAACTCTTGGACCCGGCCATATTCGCGCACGGCCTCTTCACAAATTTTTTCCGCGCCGGGCAACACCCCGGAAGCGCCGAGTTTTTCCAGCTCGCGCAATTTCGGGACCAGCCGGGTCATGCCCAACGTGGCGCTGGCGCCGGCGCAACTGTGCGCCACGCGGCGCACTTCGTCGGCTTTGCCGTCCCGGATGGCCGCCTCGATCTGCGCAAACTGCTTGTGCGTCTGTTTCAGAAACATGTCCACCAACTCGCGCAAACTATCGGCGTTGCCGTCGGTCAAATCCGTCATGCGGTCCATGTCCACGGGCGGTTCGGCGCTGGCCTCGGCCGGCGGCGCGGCGGCCAGCGGCTTGGCTTCCGGCATGATTTTGCCGCCCCAGCGTTCAACCATGTCGCGCACATCTTTGGGCCGGACCGGCTTGGCGAGATAATCGTCCATCCCGGCGGCGATGCACTTTTCCCGGTCACCCTGCATCGCGTGCGCCGTCATGGCCACGATGATGATGCGCGACTGATAATTGTTATAACCGCCAATCATCTGGCGTTTGCGCAGCAACCGCGTCGCCTCCAGCCCGTCCATTTCGGGCATCATTACATCCATGAAAATAAAATCAAACGGCTGGCGGTCGAGCATCTCCAGCGCTTCGCGACCGTTGCCGGCCACGTCCGGCTGATAACCCATCTGCTGCAAAATCCGCACGGCCACCTTCTGGTTGATCGCGTTGTCGTCCACGATCAAAAACCGGAGCGGCAACTGTTCCGCCAGCGACTTGTCCGATTTGGCGGGCGCGGCGGTCTGGGCCGGACTGCGCGGACTCAACAGCGCGCGTTCCAGCGCCGAGCTTAATTGCGCGGGTTTCACCGGCTTGTGGACGGCGTGGGCGAAAATCACGCGCACCTCTTCCGAGCCGCGCTTTTTTTTGCCGAGCGGCGTAAGCAGAACCATCGGCAGCATCGCGGCCGAGGGCAGCTTCTGGATTTCCGACGCCACCGCCAGCCCGTCCATGCCAGGCAGATGCAAATCAATCAGCGCCAGATCAAACTCGGTTTGGTTGCGGAGCAGCTCCATCGCCTGCGCGGAATTTTCCACCGCCTTCGGCTGCATGCCCCACCGACGGCACTGCTCGAACAGCGCGTTCCGGCTCGTGGCATTGTCGTCCAAAATCAAAATTTTCAAATCCGCGAGCCGGGCTGACCGCCCGGCATGTGGTGGCGGCAACGATTCCGGCACCGTGCCCACATTGATCGTGAAATGAAACGTGGAGCCTTCGCCCGGCACGCTTTCAGCCCACATCCGACCGCCCATCAGCTCGACGAGCCGGCGGCTGATGGCCAAGCCGAGGCCCGTGCCGCCGTATTTGCGGGCGGTGGACACATCCGCCTGCGTGAACGCGCGGAACAGCCGCGCCAGCCGGTCCGGCTGGATGCCGATGCCCGTGTCGCGCACCAGAAAATGCAGCCGCAGCGCGGAAGATTTTTCCTGCTCGGCCGCCGATGCCACCAGCTTTTCCACCTTGACGAAAATATCGCCGCGTTCGGTAAATTTCACCGCGTTGCCGAGCAAATTCACCAGCACCTGCCGCACCCGCTGGGCGTCGCCTTCAATCAGATTTGGCAGGCGGTCGTCCGCCTCATAAACCAGATCCACCGGTTTTTCGAGCAGCCGGGGCGCGAGCAGATCCAGCGATTCTTCCAGACATGCGCGCAGATCGAACGGCCGTTTTTCCAGCTCCATCTTGCCTGCCTCGATTTTGGAAAAATCCAGAATGTCGTTGATGATGGTCAGCAGCGACTCGCTGCTGTTGTGGATGGTCTCCAGATAACCGCGTTGATCCGGCAGGAGCGAGGTTTCCATCAGCAAACTCGTCATGGCGATGACGCCGTTCATCGGCGTGCGGATTTCGTGGCTCATGGCGGCAAGAAATTCCGACTTCGCGCGCGAATTTGCCTCAGCGGCGCGGACGGCTTCAGTCAATTCCTGCTGGCAGTGCAGCAGGTCGGTCAGCCGTTGTTTGAGCTGCACCAGGCCGTGCAGCCGTGCCCGGAGCAGGCTGTTTTCAAACGGCACGTGGATGAATTCCGTCAGCCCCAGGTCAAATGCGCGCACGACCGGCGTTATTTCGCCGCCGGGTGCCAGGGCGATGGTGAAAATCGGCGCGGCCAGCGGATGATGCTTGAGTTGCCGCAGCAAATTGAGGGCGTCCGTCTCGGACGTTTTCAAATCCAGCAGCACGAGATCCGGCGAATGGATTTGCAACGCCCGCAGCGCATCCGAATAATTGCCGGCAAAGCCGATGCTGGCACCATCCAGGCGGATAGCCAGCGCCACGGCCTCGGCCAGTTTCGGGTCGGTGCCCAGCAGCAGGGCTTTATATTTGCTTTGATTCATGTCGTCGCGCCGGATCGGTTCGCTGACCGCAAAGGGATTAGCAGGTTTTGTTCCCACCAGCCAGCCGATTTTTCCTCCAAAGTAAAATTCGCGATAAAAAGCGGACGCAACTTCCATCCGATTGAATGCGATTTTGTTCGAGGCGCTTGAACAGCACACCTGCCGGGTGCAAAACCAGATTGCTTCGACCCCTTTAATCCATCCTTGCGAAAGCCTGGAGCTATAAATATTTCCGTCAAAAATTCCGGAATCACCGCCGCGCCGGCGAACTCATCGGCGAAACTGGCAAGATTTGATACACCACCGGTTTGCCGGGGCAGCTTGGCACCGGACAAAAGCAAACCGGCGAAGCGCGCATTCGCGGCTCCGCCGGTGAAAAGAACAGGCGAGTTCAGATTTTGCCGAAAGCTTCCTCGACGACCTGCTTGAAATTGTTTTCGCCGGGCTTGACGATGCCGAACTCGCGCTTGGCGTTGTCCGCAGAATCGCTGGCGTGCGCGGCGTTGACCATGATGGTGGAGCCGAATTCGCGGCGGATGCTGCCGGGCGGCGCCTTGGACGGATCGGTCGGCCCCAGCACGTCGCGGATTTTGTTGACCGCGCCGACACCTTCATAGATGAGCGCGATGCATTTTTCGGTGCCGGGCTTGTCCCAGTCGCTTTGCGGAATATCGCCCGGCGCGTGGCCGGACATGAAACGGACGATGTTGTCGAACTGCGAATCACCCTGGATCGGGCCCAATATTTCGCCGAGCGCCTTCTGATCGGCTTCGGAGATTTTGAAACCAAATTCCTTTTCCAGAATGTCCTTGGCCTTGGCGCTGACGCCGTCCTTGAGCTTGGCGCGGAGGAATTCGCGGACCGGGCCGTAAAATTCCATCGCCTGCGCCGTGCTCATGCGGAGCACTTTCGCACCGACGATGAACAGTCCGGTGCGTGAGAAGAAATCAATGACGTTACCAGGGCGGCCGGTGGCGAACTTGAAATTGTCCGGCTTGATGAGCACGAGCGTGCGTTCGGGCTGATCGTTGATCGAGTAATTAATGACGTTGTCCAGAATGCCCCCGTCCTTGTCGGAATAGCGGCCCCAGAGTTTCAGTTTTTTCTCGGCTTCCTCGGCGTTGGGCGCGGCCAGCACGGCCGGCTCAAAGTAGCGGACGTTGCCGTCGTCGTCCAAGATCAGGTCGCTGTAAGTGTCGCGAATCGTCTCGCCGCACCGACGGTCGGGACTCAGATTGCCAACCACGGAACGGACCTTGCGCACGGCTTCGTCGCCGCGGAAGAGCAGCACCATCACGCGCCGCCGCAGGCCGGTTTTCGGGTCGGGCACAAGACTGTGAAGCACATATTCGCGGAGCAGTTCCTGAATTTTCCGGTCCTGCGTGTCGTGGGCGGAGACGATGGTTTCCGCGTATTCCTTTACCAGTTCGGCGCTGGGCGCAAACATCCGCAGACCGACGAGATCCAAGCCGGTGCGGGTGATGAGGCGGCTCAAAATGCCGCCAGTGCGGGATTTGTAAAGCGAGTAAGGAGTGACAATGACGTAAGCGAGCTGTTGCGACATAATTAAGAGTTGGCAGCGGGCGGAGGATTGGTTGGATTGGTTGTGTTGGGAGCCGGTGTGGCGGCGGACTTGCCCAGAATTTTGAACATGACCGTGCCACAGGTCGGGCATTTGCCCTTGATGGCTTTACGGCCATTTTTCATCGTTTCTTCAACGCCATCAGAAATTTCTTTCTTGGCTTTGCATTTGACGCAGTATCCTTCAGCCATAAAACTTTTGCCGTTTACGCATCATGCGTTAGACGGTCATAGGAGGCTACCGACAAAGGCCGGCAACGTCAATTGCAAAGGGAAAATCCGCACATTTCGCAGGAAAATCGGCGATTACGCCGGTTTTACCGTTTGCAACGCCGCCAGCCGGAAGAACTGGCCGCGCTGGGCCAGCAACTCCGCCTGCGTGCCCGTTTCCACAATCCGGCCGCCGTGCAGCACCACGATGCGGTGGGCATGGCGGATGGTCGAGAACCGGTGCGCCACGATGAGCGTGGTGCGGTCTTGGGTCAGTCGAACCAAGGCTGACTGCACCAACTGCTCGGATTCGGTGTCGAGCGCGGACGTGGCTTCGTCAAGGATAACGAGGCGCGGATTGCGCACCAGCGCGCGGGCGATGGCGAGCCGCTGGCGCTGACCGCCGGAAAGCCGCGCGCCGCTTTCGCCCAGCGGCGTGTCGAGTCCTTGCGGCAGCGCGCGGACGAATTCCGTGAGGTTCGCGTCGGCCAGAATTTTCCAAAGCGTGGCGTCGGAAACTTGCTCCAGCCCGTAAGTCACGTTCTCGCGCAGCGTGCCGTCAAAGAGCAAGGTGGTTTGCGGCACCACGCCGATCTGCCGGCGGTAAGTCCGCAAATCCATTGCCCGCAAATCCCGGCCATCGAGCTTCACGCTGCCGGTCGTGGGCTGGCGGAAACCGATGGCGAGATTGACCAGCGTGGATTTGCCCGCGCCGGATTCGCCAACGAACGCAATGGTTTCGCCGGGTTTGATCTGCAACGAGATTTCTGACAACGCCACTTCGCGTCCGCGCGGATAATTGAAACTGACGTTTTCAAAAACGATTTCACCGCGCAGCGGATTCGGCGCGGAGGGCTTGCCTTCATTGCGTTCAAGCTGCTCGGCTTCGAGCACTTCGCCGAGCGAGCGGACGGCATCCGCACCTTGCGCGAGCGCCGGAAACACGCTCAAAAACTGCTGCACCGCGCCGATGAGCATCCCGAAATAAGTGTGATACATCACCGCGTCGCCGACGCTGATGCGGTGATGCACGACGAGCCACGCGGAAAAAACCAGGCACGCGAGCTGAAAGCACATGAACGTGAACCACGAGCTGGACGCAAAAAACTCCGTCAGCGTGTCCACCTGCATCCCGCGTTCGCGAATGCGCTCGAAGACGCTGCGGACATCGCGCGTCTCCACCGACTCCAAACCGTGCGCCCGCGTGACCGGCAGCATTTGCAGCATCTCGCCGACGCGGGCGTTCATCTGCTCGGTTTCGACGCGCATGGCCTGGTATTGTTCCTTGAAACGGCGATCAAATAATTTCAGCAGCGCCACGCCCGCCGGCACGGTGACGAGAAAATACAGCGCCAGCAACGGCTGTTTCACCAGCGCGATGATGGTGACGTAAAGAATGACCAGCAGGCCGTTCAAGCCGGTGTGCATCAGATGGCGGCACAAGCCGTCAATCGCATCCACGTCGCGGAGGATTTTTGTCTGGAGCGCGCTGGTCTGCTTTTCCTCGTAAAACGTGATCGAAAGCTGTTGCAGCCGCTCGACGAGGGCGCTGCGCAGATTAAATTGCATGTGCCGCAATGCGCCGCTCATCAGCCGGACAAAGGAGGTGTGGACGAGCGGATTTTGCAGCAGCAGCAGAAAATAGCCGGCGGCAATGAAAAGTATTTTGCGGAACGCGCCGTCGCCGCCTTTGGTCAGCGCGTCCACGATCATGCCAACCGCGAGCGGCAGCAGCGACGCGGGCGACTGCTTGATGACGTAAAGCGCCACCGCGCCGGCTACGCGCCCGCGCTGGTCGGAAAACAGATTCCACAGCGTCCGGCCCGGACGTTTTGATTCAAAACGTCCGTCGAGCAGTTTTTCCCAGGCTGGAGGTGAAACTTCCATTTTGCGGATTGAAGCAATTGAATCGGGCATCGGCAAGCGGCATCAAGAAAAATGGAGCGCGGAGCATTGCTCCGCGAGTTGCAAAATCCAAATTCGCGCCGAGCAAGGCTCTGCGCTCCCCTCAAAAATTTTGCCGAATAAAAAAGGCGAGGCCGGAGCCTCGCCTTGCAGATTCCATCTGGAAATTACTTGGCCGCAACTTGGGCGACTTCTTTCTTTTCGTTCACCAGCGTCGCGCCCTTGCCGAGGCGTTTGCGCAAGTAGGTAAGCTTGGCGCGGCGCACCTGACCGTGGCGCTCGACTTCGATCTTGTCCACGCGCGGCGAGTGCAGCGGGAAAATACGCTCCACGCCTTCGCCGTAGCTGATGCGGCGGACGCTGAACGTCTCGTTCATGCCGGTGCCGCGCTTGCCGATGACCACACCGGCGAAGATCTGGATGCGTTCCTTGTCGCCCTCGACGACTTTGGTATGCACGCGGACGCTGTCGCCGACGTTGAACTTCGCGTCGTCTTTGCGAAACTGTTCCGATTCAATTTTCTTTTGTAATGCCTGGTTCATAATTTTTAAATTTTGCCGCAGCGCTCTTTGAGCGTCGCTGGATTTTTCGGCGGTCATAGACCGCCACTGCAATTTATTTCAACAAATCTGGTCGCTGTTCTTTCGTCCGCGACTTCGCCTGTTCGCGCCGCCATTTTTCAATCTCGGCGTGGTTGCCGGAAACCAAAACGTCCGGCACCTTCAATCCGCGAAATTCCGCCGGCCGCGTCCATTGCGGATATTCCAGCAAACCGTGGCTGAACGACTCATCGCGCGAACTTTCGTCGTCACCCAAAACTCCGGGCAGCAGTCGCGCCACCGCGTCAATCACCACCATCGCGGGCAACGCGCCGTTCGTCAGCACATAATCGCCGATGGACAATTCATCGTCCGCCAGCGTTTCCCGAATCCGCTCGTCAAAACCTTCGTAATGTCCCGTGACGAGCAGCAAATCTTTTTCCTGCGCCAGTTCGCGCGCGATGGCCTGGTCGAATTTTCGGCCGCTGGGCGAAAGCAAAATCACTTTCGTCCCTTCGCGCTTCAAACTTTCCACCGCTTCAAAAATCGGTTCCGGCTTCAGCAGCATTCCCGGTCCGCCGCCGAACGGGCGGTCGTCCACCGTCTTGTGCCGGTCATGCGTCCAGTCGCGCAACTGGTGGATTTTCATTTCCAGCAAACCCGACTTGCGCGCCCGCATGATGATGCTTTCATCCAGCGGCCCGGCGAACATCGCCGGAAACAAGGTCAGCACGTCAATTTTCATCAATGCAAAATTAAAAATTAAAAATTAAAAATGTCAGCCGGCCGCCGCCCATTTTACATTTTTAATTTTGCATTTTTAATTCTTCTTCCCGTCTTCGACAATCTCCACCGAACAGCGCAATCCTTTTTTCGCGCTGCCGGCCAAAAGCAGCGAGCGGATCGCGTTAATCGTCACGCCCTGGCGGCCGATGATCTTGCCGACATCTGTCGGATCGAGACGCAGTTCGTAAATGGTCGCGCCCGCGCGTTCCACCGGCGTGACCGTCACCGCGCCGGGGTTCTGCACGAGTCCTTTGACGACGAATTCGAGGAACTCCTGCATGATGTAAAAAGTTAAGCCGCCACCGCTGCCGGAGCCGCCTTGACCGCCTTCTTGATGAAGCTGGCCACGGTGTCGCTCGGCTGCGCGCCTTTGCTGACCCAGTATTGGGCGCGGTCCAGCTTGAGCGTGAAATTCTCGCCCGGCTTGAGCGGCTGATAGGTGCCGATTTCCTCGATGCACTTGCCATCGCGCGGGCTGCGGCTGTCGGCCACCACAATGCGATACACCGGGGTGTTTTTCGTGCCGACCCGTTTCATGCGAATTTTTACAGACATAAATTTTTCAAAAGAGCATGAAAACTACCGGGGCAACGGATGCTTTGCAAGCCTTGATTTCGGAAAAATTGGTTGCTTGCGGCGCGCGGCAAACACTGCTTTGCTTTCCGGGTGAGCCGGCCCTACGAAGAAATCCTCGATGGCGCGACGCTGCCGCGTTGCGCGCCCGGCGAGCGGCACGAAACCATCTGCCGGCGATTGCACCGCGAGATGGCCGCCGGCATCAACGGCCTCGCCACCACGCAACTGCTCGCGCCGCGCACGCAGGTGCAGGTTTCCCGCATCTCGACGCTTTGCCCCGACCTCGCGCTCGTGACCGCCGCCAGCGGCAAGCTGTTTCTCGCCGTCGAAATCATCAGCCGCGACGATCATCACGCCGACACGGTCTTGAAAAAAGAGTTTTACGAAAAAATCC
Organism: uncultured Verrucomicrobia subdivision 3 bacterium; assembly: GCA_903944085.1. Lineage (GTDB taxonomy): Bacteria > Verrucomicrobiota > Verrucomicrobiia > Limisphaerales > UBA11358 > UBA11358. The sequence goes on along the minus strand of CAJAQO010000033.1, from coordinate 68,489 downwards.
GCGTGCCGCGTTTGTGGGTGATTGATCCGCGCTACGACAACGTGGAAATTTACCACGGCTTTGAATTCGGACTGAAACTGCACGGCATTCTGGCCGGCCGCGAAGTGCTGGCGGAAAAGTTGATTCCGCAATTTCAAATCGTGATCGCCGAGTTGTTTGCCGCGGAGCCGAAAGCTGGTTGAGTTTTTGGAATCCAAGGTTATGGTTTGCCGCATGCGACCAATGACCTTGCTCCTGCTGCTGGCGATTTCCTGCTTGGAATTGCGGCGCGCCGTCGCCACCTCCGTGCTGCCGCTGACGCTGGACGAACAGCTTCAGTCCGCGCCCGCCGTTTTTCGCGGAACCGTGCTGGATTCGCGATCCTATAAAAATTCCGCCGGCTTGATTTGCACCCGGACACGCCTGCGCGTGGATGAGGCGTTGAAAGGCAAATTTCCGCCGGTGATCCAAGTGGTGCAGCACGGCGGTGAAGTGGACGGGATGGGCATGACGGACGACGGTTCGCCCCGGTTTCTGGCTGGCGAGGAAGGTGTGCTGTTTGTTTCGCGCCGGAGCGACGGCACCTTGTCCGTCGCCCAAGGCGAGGCTGGCGTCGTCAAATTGCAACGGAATAAACTCGGCGCGTTGGTGGCTGAACATCAAAATCTGCTGGCGAAGCTCCGCCGCAAAATCCTGGCTGGAAATGATTCCGGCGCGGATGTCACCGATCAAGCCGCGACAGCTTCCCCCGACGGTTTTGTCTCGGCTCCGAGCGGCGACAACAGCGGCGCTTCGACTAACGGGCTGCTGGTAGATTCGTATGGCGTGCCATCACGCTACCCCATGCCGGATCGCGGCGAACTGATTCCGTATCTCGTGGATGCGACCTATCTGCCGTCGGGCATCACGCTGCCCAATGCGTTGAATGCGGTGAGCAATGCCCTGTCCGTCTGGGCGGCGGCGAGCAGTTTCAAATTTGTATTTGCCGGGACAACGAATTTTGGCCAAGCCTCGTTCTACTTCACCAATTACGACGGCGTTTTCCGCATTCAGCTTCACGACTTTTACAACTACATTCCGGCGGGCAATATTTTGGGCGAAGGCGGCAGCTATTACAATGTGGGCTTATTGACCAATGCCAATTGGGGTTCGGGCGGCAATGTGGCGGGCGTCGAATTCAACCAGGGCCAGTGCGGCTTTGTCGTCCTCAAGCACACAAATGTGGTCATGCAGACGCTTTCAACCTTCACTGAAGTGCTGACCCACGAAGTCGGTCATGTCCTCGGCTTGGCGCATTCCAGCAACATCCTCACCAATGATCCGGTGCTGACCAATTCCATCATGTATTTCCTGGCGCACGCGGACGGACGCGGCGCGCAATTGAACAGCTACGACACCAACGTCATTCGCACCGTGCATCCGTTCAACACGCCGCCGTATTCGTATTCGCGCGTCATGGACATCACCACGTCGCCGTATGGCCCGGTGACGAACATTTCGGGCATCAATCAAATTCAATTGCGCGGCTACGATCTCCAATCCACCAGTCTGACTTTCACCGTTACCAATGCCACGGCTGGGGCCGGTAATTTTTCCGTAAGGAGCAACCTCGTCAGCTTTGCCCCCTCGGCTTATTACGCGGAGCCGCGAGCTGACCCAGCCAGTAGCAGCTATTACGATCTGCTATACGCCCGGTTTTATGACGGCACGAACGCCTCGCCTTACATCACCGTCCGGACGATTTCGCTGAATCCCGATTCCGACTCACCCGCGTCCGATGGCATCCCGGACGCTTGGATGGCGACTTATTTCGGCCACACGGCTCCGTCAGCGGGCGACAAATCCCGCGCGAACGATGATGCCGATGGCGATAAACTGACGAATTTGCAGGAATACATTGCCGGCATGAACCCGACGAACGGCACTTCCGCCGAGCGCCTCACGCTCATCAAAACCAACGTGCTGCAATGGCAGGCCAAGGCTTACGAGCTTTACGAACTGCAAAGCTCCACGAACCTCGCCGGCACCAACTGGACCCGGTTTGGCAATCCCATTTTGCCGACGACCGCCACCGGCTCCGTCGCCAATCCCTACAATCCCGCGTCACCCCGGCAGTTTTTCCGGATTCAAAAAGTCCCCTGACCTTGGCCGCCCGGTCAGCGTCCCGGCCGCAGGCGGTTTGACTGAACGAAAATACGCGCTTAATGTCTCATTCGTGGTAGCTAATAAACCAAACTAAACACTGATAAACCTATGAAAAAATACATTGCCGCCTTGCTGGCGGGAATCGCGCTCACATCTGCGGCTTTGGCCGCCGACAACAAGGACGTGACCATCACCGGAAACATGGTTTGCGGCAAATGCACGCTGCATGAAACCGATAAATGCCAGAATGTGGTGCAAGTCATGGAGGACGGCAAGACGGTCAACTATTACCTGAAGCAAAACGACGTCAGCAAAGCCGCGCACGATCCGGTTTGCCACGGGGACACTGAAAAGGTCACTGTCACCGGCACCGTCAAGGAAAAGGACGGCAAAAAGACGATGACGCCAACCAAGATTGAGGTGGTTAAGGCTTAAACAAAAAACTGAATCGCCAGCCGCCGCCGGAATTTATTTCTGGCGGCGGTTGAATTTTACACAGTCGTCATATTTCACGCCGCTGCCGCCGAAGATGTCCAGGGCGGAGCCGATCGTCAAATCAACCTTCCCCTGCCCTAATCGCGTGACCGACTCCAAGTCCGCCAGCGAGTTCGCGCCGCCCGCGTAAGTCATCGGGATGGGCGACCATTGGCCAAGTTTCTCGACGAGCTCGCCGTCAATGCCCCGGCACAAGCCTTCCACATCCACGGCGTGAATTAAAAATTCCGCGCAGCACGCCGAGAACTTTTTCAGCGTTTCCGCACTCACGACCAGTTCGGTGAATTTCTGCCAGCGGTCGGTGACGACGAAATAAGTCAGTCCAACGTCCAAAGTCCCGAGTCCAAAGTCATTCGCGGCCGCACCACTTTGGCCTTTGGATTTTGGCCTTTGGACTTGTTTCCGGCAGCTCAAGTCGAGCACGAGTTTGTCTTTGCCGATGGCTTTGACGAGTTCTTCCAGCCGCGTCCAATCCACGCGGCCTTCGCGGAAAACCCAGCTCGTGACGATGACGTGCGAAGCGCCGGCGTCGAGCCAGCCGCGCGCGTTCGCCGCATTGATGCCGCCGCCGATCTGCAAGCCGCCGGGAAACGTTTTCAACGCGGCGCGCGCCTCGGTTTCATTGCCCGCGCCGAGCATGATGACGTGGCCGCCGAAAAGCGCGTCGCGTTGGTAGCGTTCGGCGAACCAGGCGGCGGATTGCTCGGAGACAAAATTCGTGCGCAGGCCGGCGGCGCCGAGCGTGCCGCCGACGATTTGCTTCACTTTGCCTTCATGCAGGTCAATGCAGGGACGAAACATCGCTGCAAGCTAAAGTCCTCAGTCCAAACTTCAAAGTCCAAAGTCAGCCCGCGCCTGAAATAAATTGACGCCGCTTCCGCCCGGATGGAACCTGTCCGCGTTCGGGCTGTGATCAAGTCGTTCTTCAAAAACCGCCAATGGATTCTGCTCCTCGTTTTGTCGGGCAGTCTCTTTTTGTCTGCCGGAGCCAAGCCCGTCGTCACGGAAAAAAACTTCGGCCTCACCAACCGCCCGTGCGCCGGCGCGTTTCTCAACGGCCTGATGCCCGAAGTGGCGCCCAGCATTTCCGGCAACTGGTCGGCGGTCAACGCCTTCACCCATCTGCTCTTCACCAACAGCGTCGGCCTGACTTCCATTCCCGGCACCGATCAACTTTGTGTTTGGGAACGCGAAGGCCGCGTGTGGTCGTTTCAAAATGCTCCCGGCGCGAGCGCAAAGAAACTCGTCCTCGACCTCAGCAACCAGTGCCAGGGCTGGGATGATTCCGGGCTGCTCGGCATCGCGTTTCATCCGGGCTTCGCGACCAATCATTTCCTGTTCGTCTATTACACTTGGGTCAAACCTGGAACCGTCGCCGGTTCGCCGACGACGCGGCCCGTGCCCAATCTGCCCGACACTTACCACGACCGGCTGGAGCGCTACACGCTCGACGCGAACGGCATCGCCATTCCCGACTCGGTGAAAATTTTCGTGGACCTCACGAATCAAACCGTCTGGCATCATGGCGGCGGAATGTTTTTTCATCCGACCAACGGGTTTCTTTACTGGACCGACGGCGACAATTCCGTCGGCGACAACGACCAGATCATCAACAAGAGTCTTTACTCCGGCGTCTTCCGCATTGACGTGGATTGTCGCGGCGACGTGAGCCATGCGCCACCGCGCCAGCCGACCGGCGGGTTCACCGCGAATTATTTTATTCCGAATGACAATCCCTTCGTCGGTCAGTCAAACGTGCTCGAGGAGTTTTTCTGCCTCGGCCTGCGCAGTCCGCACCGCATGACTTACGATGCGCCGAGCGGAAAGATATTCATCGGCGACGTCGGCGAGAGTTCGCGCGAGGAAATTGACGTGATCGAGCCTGGCGAGTCCGGGCTGAACTTCCAGTGGAATCGTTGCGAAGGCAATCTCGGCAAAATGGTGCCGCCCTTCATCGGCATCAGCCGCGGCCCGCTGCTGGATTATCCCCATACCGACGGCCGCGCCGTCATCGGCGGCTACGTTTATCGCGGCCGGGAATTCGCGAAGGATCTCGGCGGCAAATATATTTTCGGCGACAACGTCATGCGCACCGTCTGGGCACTCGACGAAACCGCGACGCCGGTTAAGAAGACGTTGCTCTGCGTCATGCCCAAGGGCACCGGGCCGAATGCCGGCACGGATTACACCGGCCTGTCCTCCTTCGGAACGGACGCCGACGGCGAAATTTATTTCTGCCAGATGAGCAGCATCGGCGGACGCATCTTCAAGCTCCAACGCGGCGGGCCACCGCCGCCAACGCGCGTGATGCCCAAGCTGATTTCGCAGACCGGCGTGTTCGCCGACCTCACGAACCTGTCGCCGGCAAATTTTCTCATTCCTTACACCGTCAACTCGCCGCTGTGGTCCGATGGCGCGGTGAAAACCCGCTGGTTCACCATTCCGACAAACACCGCCATCGGCTTCACCGCGAATGGCGAATGGACCTTTCCCGCCGGCGCGGTCTTTGTAAAACATTTTGAGCTGCCGGTGGACGAAATGCATCCGCAAATTCTCCGCCGGCTCGAAACGCGCCTCCTCGTCCGCGACACGAACGGTTATGTCTATGGTGCGAGCTACAAATGGCGCGCGGACAATTCCGATGCCGACCTCGTCATCGCCGGCCTCACCGAGCCGATTGAAATCAAGACCGCCGCTGGCACGCGCACGCAGAACTGGTTTTATCCCGGTCGTCAGGATTGTCTCACCTGCCACACGCCCGCGAGCGGCGGCGTGCTCGGGCTCAAGACGCGCCAGCTCAATGGCAGTTTCAAATATCCCAACGGCGTCGCCGACAATCAGCTCCACGCGCTCGGCCAGCTTGGAATTTTCGACGCCGCGTTTGACGACCGGAAAATTTTCCACTATCCGCGCCTCGCCAACATTACCAACTCCGCCGCCGCGCCGGAATTTCGCGTCCGCTCCTACCTCGACGCCAATTGCTCGATGTGCCATCGCCCCGGCGGTGCCGGCGCGTTCTTCGACGCGCGCTTTGACACGCCGCTCAAAAAGCAAAATCTCATCAACGGCCCCGTCGCCAACCAGCTTGGCATTGCGGGCGCGAAAGTGATCGTCCCCGGCGACACCAACAAATCCATTTTGTTTTATCGCGTCAGCCGCGTGGGGGAAAACCAGATGCCGCCGCTCGGCAAAAATGTGGTGGACGACAAAGCCGTTGCCGTCATCGGCAAATGGATCATGACGCAGCGCGCCAAGCCGCCGACGCTGCCCAAAGGCTGGAGCAGCGCGGACATCGGCAATGTCGGCGTGAGCGGCGAGGCGGATTTTCTCAACGGCGGTTTCAACCTGCTCGCTTCCGGCGGCGACATTTGGGAGAGCGCCGATGCGTTTCATTTCGCCAGCCGGATGCTCGCGGGCGATGGCAGCATCGTTGCGCGCGTCGTCTCCGTGCAATACACCGACCCGTGGGCCAAAGCCGGCGTGATGCTGCGCGAAAATGATTCCGCCGGCGCGAAATATGTTTTCCTCGCGGTGACGGGCCAGGGCGGCTCCGTGCTGCAATCGCGCGCCACGGCCGACGCCGCCAGCGCCAGCGCCGACGGCCCCGAAGCGAAGCTTCCGCGCTGGTTCAAGCTCGCGCGCCTCGGAAATGTCTTCAACGGCTACGTTTCCGCCGATGGCACAAACTGGCTCGCCGCCGGCAGCGTGACCAATGCGCTCAACCGAAATCTGTCCATCGGCCTCGCCTTGACCGCGCACAACAACTCCGTGCTGAACTCCACGCTGTTCGATCACGTCACCGTGGCTGGCGAAAGCGGCGGCAAGCTGGAGAAGCGCTGAATCTGGAGTGCGCGGACAGGTCCGCGCTTTGGAACTGGGAGACTTGTCTCCCAGTGGGAAAGCGGCGACCGGTCGCCGCACTCCACCGCCCGCCGTGCGCGAGCGGACGGCCTTCAATACGCCGCATCCAGCTTCAGCACGCAATGCCCCAGGTCCAGCCGCGTGCCGTCCGCCTCCGGCTTGAGATTCGGCGACAGTTTATAGAGCCGGCCGTAACCCACCGTCACCAGCCCCGCCTTCCGCAGCACCGCCATGTGCTTGGAAACCTTCGGCGGCGTGCTCCGCGCCAGTCCCGCCAGCACCCAGACCGGCAGCGCCTCGCCTTTGGCGAGTTCCTTCAGGATTCGCCAGCGCACCGGCTGGTGCAGCACGCTGGCCAAGTGCTTTAGCTTGACGGCCGACGAGGTTGGCGCGGGCGCAGAGGTCTTCATGCCTCCAGCCAACACCCTTCGACCCCGTCCCGTCAAGCCTTTTAATCCTACAAACGACTTTTACAACCTTACCGACGAGCATTCAACGCATACCGACGGTCTGTAACATCATACATACGGACTTCAGCAGCCTACCAACGACAGGCAGAAGCATAAAGAGTATTTGCCCAAGCAAATATACGAATAGCAAAAGCATATATATGATTTTTACACTCCTACAAACGACTTATAGAAGCATACAAACGATTATCAATAGCGCACATTTGCTGAAATTGTGTGATCCAAGCCCGTTGGCGTGGATTCAAAGATGGTTGGTGCTTGTTTGAAAACTGTTGGCTTTGAGTTAGAGACGATGGTTATCGGTCGAAAGTCCGTTAGTATCCATAAAAAGCCTGTTGATCCGGTTGCTGGTTCCCGCCCGATGCGCCTGCTGCTCGATGAATGTGTGCCGGCGCATCGCCGCCACGATTTGACCGGCGGCGAGGTGCAAACCGTGCCGCAAGGCCGGCTGGGCCGGCATCAAGAACGGCCGGCGGTTATCCCTCATCGCCAAAGCCGGCAAGTTTGACACGTTTCTGACGGTGGATAAGAAGAACCCGCCGCATGAGCAGAACATCAGCGGGCTGCCGTTCGCGGTCGTGGGGTTGCGCGCCCGGTCAAACAGCATCGCGGATGTGCGTTCGTTTGCGCCGGAAATTCTGCGGCGTCTGTCCGGATTCCAGCCCGGCAAGGTTTTTGTTTTGAATCAGCCCCTTTGACGCGGTAGAAATTTTCTCGCCCGCGATTCGTTTTCTCGGTTTAATCTCCGCCACATGAAGAAGCAAAAAGCTTACGCCGCCGCCGGCGTGGACATTGATCTCGGCAACAAAGTCAAAGCCACCCTGCCCCAGTTGCTCGCCGCCACGCATCGCCGCGAGGTGCTCGGCAAGGTCGGCGGCTTCGGCGGCCTGTTCGCGCTGGACGTGAAAAAATATCGCGAGCCCATCCTCGTCAGCAGCGTGGACGGCGTCGGCACCAAGCTCAAGATTGCCTTCCAGCAGGACAAGCACGACACCATCGGCGCGGACCTCGTGAACCATTGCGTGAACGACATCGCGGTGCTCGGCGCGGAACCGTTGTTCTTCCTCGATTATCTCGGCACCGGCAAGCTGGAGCCGCATGTGTTCACGGACATCATCAAAGGTTTCGCCCGCGCGTGCGCGGAAAATAATTGCGCACTCATCGGCGGCGAGACGGCACAGATGCCGGGCTTTTACCAGCCGGGCGAATACGACGTGAGCGGCACCATCGTCGGCGTGGTGGAAAAATCCCGGATGCTCAACGGTCAGAAAACCGTGAAGCGCGGCGACGTGGTCATCGGCATCGAATCGAGCGGCCTGCATACGAACGGCTATTCGCTCGGCCGGAAGATTTTCTTCGAGCAGCTCGGCTACAAACCTTCCAGCAAAGTTCCCGGCTTGAAGAAATCCATCGGTGAAGAACTTTTGAAAGAACACATCAGCTACGGCCCGCTGGTGCAAGCGCTTCTGAAACGCTTCAATTCAAAATTAAAAATTAAAAATTCAAAACTGCCTGTGCGTGCGTTTGCCCACATCACCGGCGGCGGTTTCGTGGACAACATCCCGCGCGTGCTGCCCAAGTCGCTCGACGTGGTCATCAAAAAAGGTTCGTGGGACATGCTGCCGATTTTCCAGATCATCGAACAGCAGAGCGGCGTGCCGGACGAGGAATTGTATCAGGTTTTCAACATGGGCATCGGCATGGTTTCAATTGTTTCCGCCGACAAGGCCAACGCCATTTTGAAATTCATCAACGCGCAGAAGCACAAAGCTTGGATCATCGGCGAAGTCGTCAAAGGCCAAGGCGAAGCGCGCGTGGAATAATATCGCCGTGGAAATTTTATGAAAACCATCCTACTCGCGGCGGCGTGCGTTTTTATTTTATCGGCGGTCGGTTGCGCAACTTCTCATCACGGCGAGTCGTCAACCGTTCAGGTTGATCTGGGCAAACTGCTGGATGCGCGCGTCGTCATCACCGAAACGGCGGGCCAACTGCAAATGGCCGACTACAGCCTGGACCGCGGCGATTCCTCGGTGTTGATCACCCAATCGGCGGCGAAAATTTCCCACGCTGGACAGCTAAATACTTTGCCCGACTCCGGCTTTTTTGCCGCCAACGAGCAACATCCCGACGTGCAACTGCCTTATGCGCTCGCTGGCAGCGGGCCGCAAGTGCATCGCTCGCCGGACCGCTCGGAAACTTATTCATTTTCCGTCCCGCTCGGTCATTACCGCCAATTGCAGCTCTTCTTCATCAGCGCGGCGGGGCCGACGCCGGTTTCAGTCAAACTGCAATATGCCGACGGATCAACCGAGCAACGAGCCACGCTCGTGCCGGATTTTTATTTTCTGCCCAAGGCCGCCGACAAAGACTGGTTTGTGCTGGCGGCAGATTTTGGCAAGGTCAATCGGAAAGGTTTGATGACCGAATCAGTCCATCACTACATTCACGGGTTCGATCTCCGGCCGGATGCCTACAAGGTGTTGCAGCAAATTGAGGTTTCAAAGTTGGATTCAAAATCGGTGCTCAACCTGTTCGGTGCCACCGGGCGGTTGGCCGACTAGAAAAGTCCGCCCAGATTTTGGCGGCAAGGATGGCTTGATGAAACTTGAGCCGGTTGAAATCGTTATTCGTTCACAGTTGAATTTGGAATCTTAATCTGTTCCCATTTCCCATCCGCATGAAAAATAAAATTGCCGTATTGGCCTTTGGCGTGCTGGCGTGGGCCGCCAATTTGTCCGCCGCTGATTTGACGCTTTGGTATCAGCAACCAGCCGCCAACAGCCAGCCGATGAACGAGGCGCTGCCCCTCGGCAACGGCCGGCTGGGCGCGCTGATTTTCGGCCAACCGGAGCGCGAGCGCATCAGCGTGAATGAAAGCAGCCTGTGGACCGGCGGCGAAAATCCGTCCGGGAATTACGATTCGATGGGCGCGTATCAGGTGCTCGGCAACGTGTTTGTGAATCTGCCCGGCCAGACGAATGTCGCCAATTATCGCCGCGACCTCAATCTGGCCGAGGCGATTTCGGCAGTGAGCTACACGGCGGACGGCACGGGCTTTCGCCGCGAATTTTTTTGCAGCCATCCGGCGGAAGTGCTGGTGGCCAATTTCACGGCCAACAAAAAAGCCGCCTACACCGGTAGCCTTGAACTGGCGGACGCGCACGCCGCCAAAATCGTCGTGGATGACAACCGCATCACCGCGTCCGGCACGCTGGACAACGGCATGAAATTCGAGTGGCAACTGCGGGTGCAGCATCAGGGCGGCGAAGTAAAATTGATTCCCGGAGTCGCCGGCCAGCCTAACGGCGCGCAAATTGAGTTCAAAGACTGCGACCGCCTCACGCTGCTGATCGCGGCGGGCACGGATTACGTTTTTGATTACGCCAAGCATTATCACGGCGAAGACCCGCACGCGCGCGTGACGAAACAAATCAATCTGGCGGCGAAGAAAACTTTTGCTGAATTGAAGTCGGAACACCTCGCGGATTATCAGGCGTTATTCCATCGCGTGAACCTCCGGCTGGGTGACTCAAGCAATGCGCAAACGTCGCAGCCCACAGACAAGCGCAAACTCGAAGCGTTTAAGACCGTTGACCCCGGCCTCGAAGCGCTGCTGTTTCAATACGGGCGCTATTTGCTGATTTCATGTTCGCGCCCCGGCGGCCTGCCGGCAAATTTGCAGGGCTTGTGGAACGACAACAATTCGCCGCCGTGGCACAGCGACTATCACGCGAACATAAATATCCAGATGAATTACTGGCCGGTCGAGGTCGCGAACCTGGGCGAGTGCCACACGCCGCTGTTTGATTTGCTGGCCTGCCAGATTCCCGCGTGGCGCGCGGCGACGGCCAAAGCAGTGGAGTTCAAAACGGCCGACGGCAATTTCACCCAGCGCGGCTTCGCCATCCGCACGTCGCACAACATCACCGGCGGCATGGGTTGGAAATGGGACAAGACGGCGAACGCGTGGTATTGCCAGCACCTGTGGGAACATTATGCGTTCGGTCGTGACAACAACTATCTACGCACCGTCGCCTATCCGATCATGCGCGAGACTTGCGAGTTTTGGGAAGATCACTTGAAAGCGCTGCCGGACGGTCGTTTGGTTGTGCCTAACGGCTGGTCGCCCGAGCACGGCCCGGACGAGGACGGCGTGAGTTACAACCAGGAAATCGTCTGGGACTTGTTCAACAATTTTGTGTCGGCCGCCGACCTGCTCGGCGCGGACAAAAATTATCGCGACAAAATCGCCATGCTGCGTGACAAGCTGGTGACGCCAAAAATCGGCAAGTGGGGACAGCTTCAGGAATGGATGACCGACCGCGACGATCCGAACGATCATCATCGCCACACGTCGCATTTGTTCGCCGTTTATCCCGGCACGCAGATCAGCGCGAGCCAGACGCCGGAACTGGCGCGCGCCGCGAAAATTTCGCTCGACGCCCGCGGCATTGCCAACGACAGCGACGTGCGCGAATGGTCGTTCGCCTGGCGCACCTCGCTTTACGCCCGGCTGCGCGACGCCGAGAATGCGCACAAAATGTTGCAGCAGCTTTTTTCCGCGCGGAACACCTGCCCGAATCTTTTCGGCCTGCATCCGCCGATGCAGATTGACGGCAACTTCGGCGTGACTGCCGGCATTGCCGAAATGCTCGTGCAATCGCAGGCCGGCGAAATCGAGCTGCTGCCCGCCCTGCCCAGCGAATGGCCGGCGGGAAAAGTTTCCGGCCTGCGCGCGCGGGGCGGCTACGAAGTCGGCCTCGAATGGCGCGGTGGAAAGCTCGTTTCCGCCATGGTCAAAAATGTCAGCGGCGAAGGAAAATGCCCGGTGCGCTACGGCGGCAAGGTGGTGGAAATCGATTTGAAACGTGGAGCAAAGAAATCCTTCGGCCCGCAACTTGAGTAAATTTTAATTTTCAATCCGCGCAATCCGCGTAATCTGCGGGCGCATTTCATGAAAATTTTTGTCATCGGCTCCGGCGGACGCGAGCACGCCCTCGTCTGGAAACTCGCGCAATCGCCGCACGCCACGCAAATGTGGTGCGCGCCCGGCAACGCGGGCATCGCGCAGGAGCGAACGAAGCACACGGAGAAACTCGTCGAATGCGTCAACCTCGGCGCGGAGGATTTGCCCAAGCTGCTCGCCTTCGCGCAGGAAAAGAAAATTGATCTCACCGTCGTCGGACCGGACAATCCGCTCGCGCTCGGCATTGTGGATTTGTTTCAGCAGCACGGCCTGCGCATCTGGGGCGTGAACCGGAAGGCCGCGCAGTTCGAGTCCTCGAAAGTTTTCTCCCAAAAGTTCATGGAGAAATACGGCATCCCAACCGCGAGGGCTGGCACTTTTTCAGAGGCCGGGCCGGCCAAGGCCTTTTGTGCCACGCTCGGCGGCAAATGCGTGGTGAAAGCCGACGGCCTCGCGCTCGGCAAAGGCGTGTTGATTTGCGCGAACCAGGCCGAGGCGGAAAAGGCCGTGGACGAAATCATGGTGAGCAAAGCCTTCGGCGCGGCGGGCGCGAACGTGGTGATTCAGGAATTTCTCGAAGGCATCGAGGTTTCCCTGCACGCGCTCTGCGACGGCAAGGCCGCGAAGATTTTCCCCACGTCACAGGATCACAAGCGTGCGCTCGACGGCGACCTCGGCCTGAACACCGGCGGCATGGGCACGTTTTCGCCGACGCCGTTTTTGAACGACGCGCAACTCGCCGACGTCGCCAAAAAAGTGCTCGATCCTTTCATGCGCGGCTGCGTGGCGGAGGGGATTGATTATCGCGGCCTGCTGTATCCCGGCGTGATGCTCACGAAGAACGGTCCGAAGATTCTGGAATTCAACGCCCGCTTCGGCGACCCGGAGACGCAGGTTTATCTCACGCGTTTGGAAAACGATTTGCTCGAACTGCTCGCCGCCAGCGTGTGCGGCTCGCTCGGTTCGCTGGCACTGAAATGGAGTCCGTTCGCCAGCGTGTGCGTGGTGATGGCCAGCGGCGGTTATCCGGGAAATTATCCGAAAGGCAAAGTCATCACCGGCCTCGACGCCGCCAACGCGCTGCCGCACACCAAAGTTTTCCACGCCGGCACCGCCTTGAAGGATGGTCAAATCGTGACGAATGGCGGCCGCGTGCTCGGCGTGACCGCGCTGGGCAAGGATTTGCCAGCCGCGCGAGCCGCCGCCTATGCCGCCGTGGAGAAAATCCATTTCGACGGCGCGCACTTCCGCCACGACATCGCAGCCAAGGCGCTGTAGCCGCCGGGTTGGAGAAGCTATGGACTGCGGCGACACGTCGCCGCTTTCCGATTGGGAGACATATTTCCCAGTTCCAAAGCGCGGTCACGCCCGCGCACTCCAAATCAAGAGCATTACCGGGGCAACGACCTGCCTTAATCGGCCAACGACTTGCTTCGCGAGGGAAACGTCGAGGGTCGCGCGGGGTCGCGAGGCATTGGCAAGGGAAACCTTGGCCTTTGAACCACCGCCATTGCCCGGCCCGAGGCCTCGGCAGGCCTCGTCGAGGGGTAAGTATCCCTCCCGACCGCCTCGCAATCCCTCTTGAACGACTCCCTCGCCCTTTCAGACGCCAAAACAGCCCTCGCCGAGGGATAATTTCCCCTCCGCGAGGGCTGCGTTTCCCTCCTATAGCTCTTCGTTTCCCTACGCAACCACCTTTTTGGCAGTGGATTGCGCATTCGATGCCGGCTGGCTGCTGCTGTTGCGGCCGGGATAGCGGGCGGCGAGGTCATTATGGATGTCATTGGCGTTGGGCCGGCCTCGTTTGGCGGCGTCGCCGGTGCTGCCGTAATACGCCAGGTCGGCCATCATCAACTCATTGCCCACCACGTCGTAGGTGTCCTGGGCCTTGGCGGCGAGCAGTTGGAGCTGCGGCAAAAACTGCTTGAACTGGTCGCGCAATGCCCGGTGATTGAGCACGTCGGCGGGTTTGACATAACCGGGAATGAACTCCGGATTGCTGGCCATGTAGCCGGCGCATTTTTCATCGAACCCCACCGACTTGTCGCCGAGCATCACATTGTTGTCACCCGGCTCGCGGCTGATGAGAAACGGCAGCAGCGTCTGGATGGCCGTGAGATGGCCGAGGATGTCCGTGATGTTTTGGTCGGTGATGACGCCGGAGACTTGATTATCGTTTGCCATAATTTTTATTTGGTTGGAGTGCGGGCCGCCCGAAGCCCGCCGCATCATTGCGCCGGACGCAGGCAGCCACGGAGCGCATTCCACCAAACCAACCGGCCCCGCGCCACGCAACAATAGTTGCACTGCCGGCAGCGCGCCGGCCACCGCGCCGCCCGCCGTTCCGCCCGCCGGAGCAGGTCGCTGCCCGGAATTCCCAGCGCCCGGCCGATGCGCCCCAGCAGGTCCGTCGAGGGGATGCGCCGGTGCGTTTCGATGAAGCTCAACATCTGTCGGGAAAGCCGCGACCGCGCCGCCAGTTGGGAGAGCGACCAGCCGCGCCGCTCGCGCCATTCGCGAATGATGCCGCCCAGCGCGAGACTGGCCGGTTCGCGGATGCTGCGCGGGAGCGGATGGAACTTTCTCGCCGACATAGCCCGAAGATGAGTGCGAGCATGTCACCTCCGCCGGTTTTCGTCCAGTGGATTTTTTTGACCTGCATTGTGCGAATTGACGCGAAGCCAAACCGAAGCCCTGAAAGGGCGAGGGATAATAGCCCAGGGCAAGCCAAGCGCCGCCCTGGGAAAACGCCCCACAAAATAAAATCCTTCGCCCGCGGGAACGGGAGAAGGTGGCCGCAGGCCGGATGACCGCCGCCTCGTCGCCGCGTTCGGCGTCGGCGCGGAGCAGTTGGCGGTCGGAGTTTTTGCGCGGCTCAACCATGAAACAACCACGCGGGCGCAATTCCGACAAAGTATTTCTCCCAAAAACGGCGCGGCAAAAGATTGAGCAAGCTTATGGGGGTTGCTATCCTGTGGCGCAATGAACGCCGTCGCTGCGCCTGAGTTTTTCAATTTCACCACGGACATCTTTGATGGCTGGACCCGTTCCCGGCCCGACCGCATTGCGCTTTGGTGCGTGGATGGCGTGACCGGCGCGGAGCAGAAATTCACCTTCCAGGAGCTTTCCCGGTTGAGCGCGCAGGCGGCGAATGTCTTTCGCGCGCACGGCGTGCGCCGGGGCGACCGCGTGCTCGTCATGCTGCCGCGCGTCTGGCAATGGTGGGTGACGATGCTCGGCCTGACGCGCCTCGGCGCGGTGCCGATTCCCGCCACGCTGCAGCTCATGCCGCGCGACGTGGCTTACCGGCTGGAAACCGCGCGCATCCGCGCCGTGATCACCAACGCCGACGGCATCGCCAAAGTGGACGGCTTTGACGGCCTGCGGCTGGCGACGTGTCCGCCGCCCGTGGGCTGGGTGGATTTCAAAACGGCTTTGTCCGCCGCGTCCGCGAATTTTTCCGGCGAACCGACGCGCGCCGACGAGCCGGGAATTATTTATTTCACCAGCGCCACGACCGGCGAACCCAAGATGGTGCTGCACACGCACGCCAGCTACGGCCTCGCGCATCGCGTGACGGGCGAGCTGTGGCTGGACTGCCAGCCCGGCGACGTGCATTGGAACGTGTCCGATCTCGGCTGGGGCAAGGCCGCGTGGTCAAGTTTCTTCGGGCCGTGGCACATGGGCGCGTGCGTGTTCGCGGTGGACATCCACGGCAAGTTTGATCCCGCCCACACGCTCGACGTGCTCGCGCAATTTCCCATCAACACCTGGTGCGTGCCGCCCACGGCGCTGCGCCTCATGGTGCGGCAGCATTTGGACAAGTGGCAGTTTCCGCAACTGCGCCATTGCGTGACGGCGGGCGAGCCGCTCAACCCCGAAGTTTTCAAGCTCTGGAAAAACGCCACCGGCCTCGATCTTTACGAAGGCTACGGCCAGACGGAAAGCGTCATACTCATCGGCAACTACCGCTCGTTGCAGCCCACCGTCCGGCCCGGCTCGATGGGCCAGCCCACGCCGGGTTATCAACTCGCGCTGCTGGACGAAGAGTTGCGCGAAGTGCCGGCCGGCCGCGAAGGCGAAATCGCCGTGCGCGTGGCGCCGGTGCGACCGCTCGGCCTGTTCCGCGAATACTGGCACAATCCGGAGGAGACCGCCGCGCAATTCCAGGCCGGCTGGTATCTCACGCGCGACCGCGCCGTGCGCGACGCCGACGGCTATTTCTGGTTCATCGGGCGGACGGACGACGTCATCAAAAGCTCCGGCTATCGCATCGGCCCGTTTGAAGTGGAAAGCGTGCTGCTCGAACATCCCGCCGTGCTCGAAGCCGCCGTGGTCGGCAAGCCCGATGCCGTGCGCGGGCAAGTTGTCAAAGCCTTCGTCATCCTGCGCCCGGAAGCCGCCGCCAGCGACGAGCTGAAACATGAACTCCAGCAGCATTGCAAACACACCGCCGCGCCCTACAAATATCCGCGCGAGATTGAATTTGTGACCGAGCTGCCCAAGACCATCAGCGGCAAAACGCGGCGGGTGGAACTGCGGGAGCAGTCCGCGCTCAAGGTGGCCGAGACCGCTTGATGAAAAACGGCGGCCGACCGCCACCCTCCCGGTTAGGTGTCAGTTCGCTGTGCCGGCGGTTTTTTGTGAAAAAAACATTTTCATCGCCGACGCCTGCAGGTTGATCTGGTTCATTTCCTTCTCGCGGTAGGTGTTGATTTGTTCCGGGGTGAGAAAGGTCCCCAGGATTTTTAACTTCTCGTCAAGTTCAGACCGTTGCATTTGTTCGGTCAGGTTGGCCACCGCCGCCAGATCGCCGCTCTGCTTGGCGGCGGCGACAGCCGCTTCCGGGGCGTTCAAGGTGATCTGGTAAAACGCCGCGTGGATTTGTTCCTGTTGCGCGGCGGTCAGACTGAAATCATCGGCAATCCGGCCAGCCTCGAATTTGGCGGAAGTATCGGCGGCAGTGGTTTTCTCCGCCTGCAAATAGTCCGGATAGGCGGCCAGTTGCTCGGGCGTGAACACCGCTTCGATTTCCGCCTGCTCATTGGCATGGTCCGCGCCCAGCGCCTTTTGTTGTTCCGGCGCAAATTTGCCAGTGATCAAGGCCAATGTCAGTTGCGACTGGTTTTGGATGTGTTGCTGCAAGGTGTCGCCGATGGCTTGCGCCTGAGCGTCCGTGAGGTTTAACATTTTCTTCATGCGGCCAAGCCGGGCTTGCGCATCCTTGAGCTTCCACTTTTCCGCCGTTCCCAAACCCGTCGCCAGCGCGTTGGTGAAAAAATCCGGCATCTGGGCGGGTTGCTGGGCGAGCGTGGATTTTAATTTGGTTAGCTCGCGCGCATTCGCCTGAGCCGGCGCGACCTGACCGCGCAATTTCAGCAATTCATTAAACTGCGCCTTGGACAAAGCCTGCGCATCTCTGGCTTGAACGACTGAGTTGGAAAGCCGTTCGTTTTCGGCCTGAAGCCGGGCCAACGGTTCGGCCAGCGGTGCCTGCGCTTGCCGGAGCATCTGGATTTGGCCGCGCAGTTGCGTTGCTTGGTGCGCTTCGTAAATTCCCGCTCCAGCCAGCACGGCAACGGTGACGGTGACAAGGGTTTTCTGAATGATAGTCATGGCCAGGGTTTTGGTGGCGGCAATTACTGTTGAAGTATGCACGGCGGTTCCGGTTAAAACTGCGGTGGCGGAAATGGTGACGGCCAGACCGGCGGGCGCAGACTGAACGGCGTTCGCTGAAATCAAAACGACGAGTCCGCTCGCTCCTATGGTCGCGTTTCGTTTTGAAAAAAATCCGCGCAGTTGTTCCACGGCGCGGCTGACACGCTTTTGCGCAGCGTCATCGCCCACGCCGAGCGCGGTCCCGACTTCGCGCAGACTCTGGTTTTCAAAATAGCGGAGCAGGATCGCGCTGCGGTCGGTTTCATCCAGCGCGGCCAGCGCGTCGTCGAGCAGCGGTTCGATGTGCGTCCAATCATCGGCGGTCGCATTCATTTCGGTCATCTCCACGGCGGTTTGTTCGCGCAACTGGCGGCGCGATTCCTTGCGGATCACGTCCACCGCCGTCCGCCGCGTCACTTGATACAGCCACGCGGTCAAAATGGTGTCCGGCTTCAGTTTGCCGGCATCGCGCGCGAGGTCGGCGAACACCGACTGTGCAATTTCCTCAGCGAGCTGCGGCGAGCGCACCTGGCGCCGCGCGGCGGAAAAAACCAGGTTCACATGGCGGTGCACCAGCGCGGTGAAGGCGGCCTGCGACTGGTCGCACGCAAATTGCCGGAGCAAATCAAGGTCGTTCGCGGTCATGTTCAGAAGCATATCGCCGCCGGCCGGGGAAATCCGCCAAAGAATTTTCAAATCCCGCCCGTGACCGAGAAAACTGATCGGAACCGCAGCCGCAACTTCCTCTATTTTGACTTTCACGTCCGGTCCGCCCGGGCGAAAACGCCGGCGGATTATTGAGCGGAACTTTACTTTCGTCCGGCCGTCGCGCATTTTCTCCGGCCAATGAAAACCTGCGCACTGGTGTTGCTGGCCACGGTCGTGACCGCGTGGACGGCGGAAACGCCGTTGAAAATCTCCCTGCTGGGCAACGACATTCTCTGTGTCCGCGCCAGCCGCCTGCCGGAACATTTTGCGGAACAGCTTCGCGCCGCCAGCCCGACCAACCGCCTCGCCGGCACGGTGCTGGACCTGCGGTTTGCGGACGGTGCCGCCAGCGACGCCGCCGATTGTTTCAACCGGACGAAATCGCCGCTCGTGATTCTCGTGAACAGCCAGACACGCGGGACGGCGGCGGCGCTGGCGACCCAATTGCGCGCCAGCGCCTCGGCCATCGTCATCGGCAGCACCAATTCGCCGGGGGAAATTGCGCCGGACATCGCCGTGGCCGCCAGCGTGGACGACGAAAAACGGTTTCAAGACAATCCCTACGCCACCGCCGACACCCGCCGTGCGGCCCTTTTTTCCGGCACCAACAGCCTGCTGACGTTCGTGGACCATACAAGCGAGGCGGAACTGGTCCGTAAACGCATCAAGGACGGCGACGAGGACGGCGAACCCGCCACGCCGCGCGCCGCGCCCCCGCTGCCGGTCATCGCCGACCCGGCGCTGGCGCGGGCGGTGGATTTGCTGAAGGCGCTGGCGGTTTTGCACCAGCCGCGCGGTTGATTTTTGGCTGGCAGCCTCGTAATCTTAATCTTGTTCGTAATCGCCGGCGCTGGTTACCCTGGATGAAGCGGATTAAGATTACGATGGCGATTAGGATTAAGACTTAATTCTGCCGGATTTCACCTTTCGGATTGACGATTGGCTTCGGGCCAACCACCTTTTACAACTCGGTTTTTGATGAAGACAATTCTTTTTCTCTGCACAGGCAATGTTTGCCGCAGTCCGATGGCCGAAGGGCTTTTTCGCCACGCCGTCAAAGGGCGCGGCGATTTCCGCGTGCTGTCGGCCGGTTTGGGCGCGCTGGACGGCCAGCCGCCGACGCATCATTCCGTGCAGGCGATGAAGGAGATCGGCATTGACATCGCCAGCCAGCGCAGCCGCGCGCTGACAGCGGAGCTGGTGCGTTCGGCGGACTACATTTTCGGCATGACGCACAGTCATGTGGACACCGTGGCGCTGCTGTATCCGCAGATGGCGGAGAAAACGTTTCTGCTGCGGGAATTTGACGAGACGCTGGAGCCTTACGAAAAGGACATCAGCGATCCCATCGGCAGCCCGTATCAAGTTTATGCCGAGTGCCGCGACCAGATCGAACAAGGCATCGTGACGCTTTTGAAATTTATGGAACAACAAAATATTTTGCCGAAAACGGAACACCACGGCGCCGCCAGCATCGCCAATTTCGCGCTCGGCGCGGATCACGGCGGGCTGGAGCTCAAGGAAACGCTCAAGGCCTGGCTGCGCGAACGCGGCTTGACCGTCGCGGATTTTGGCGCGACCACGAAAGACCCGGCGGATGATTATCCGGATTTCGCCAAGCCGGCCGCCCAGGCGGTCGCGGATGGCAAAGCGGAACTCGGCCTGCTCGTCTGCACCAGCGGCGTCGGCATGACCATCACCGCCAACAAAATTTCGGGCGTGCGCGCCGCACTCATCGGCGACGCCGTCGCCGCCGCGCTCTGCCGCCAGCACAACGACGTGAATGTCCTTTGTTTGAGCGGCAAAAACACCGCGCCCGACCTCGCGAAGAAAATTCTCGAAGCCTTCCTCAGCGCGAAGTTTGAAGGCGGACGGCACGAACGCCGCGTGTTGAAAATGGATGCGAAGTTCGCCGCCGCCAAATTGCGGTTGTGCAATGTTGATCCCGAAATCGCCGCGACGATCGAGCGCGAACGCGTGCGCCAGCAGGAAAATATCGAGCTGATCGCGTCGGAAAATTTCACCAGCCCGGCCGTGATGGAAGCGCAAGGCTCAGTGCTGACGAATAAATACGCCGAAGGCTATCCGAAAAAACGCTGGTATGGCGGCTGCGAAAATGTGGACGTCATCGAGCAACTCGCGATTGACCGCGCCAAAAAACTGTTCGGCGCAGAACACGCCAACGTCCAGCCGCACTCCGGCTCCGGCGCGAACATGGCCGTTTATTTCGCGTTCCTGAAACCCGGCGACAAAATGCTGACGATGGATTTGAGCCACGGCGGACATTTGACGCACGGCAACAAGGCGAATTTCTCCGGCAAGTTTTTTGAGATCGTCCACTACGGTGTGAGCAAGGAAACCGAGCTGATTGATTACGACCAGATCGCCGCAATGGCGCGCGAACACAAGCCGAAGATGATCACCATCGGCGCGAGCGCGTATCCGCGCATCATTGATTTCAAGCGCATGGGCGAGATCGCCCGCGAAGTCGGCGCGTATCTGCTCGCGGACATCGCGCACATCGCCGGCCTCGTCGCGGCGGGCATCCATCCGAGCCCGATGGAGCACGCGGATTTCGTGACGACCACCACGCACAAGACTTTGCGCGGTCCGCGCGGCGGCTTGATTTTGACCCGCGAAAAATACGCGAAGGAAATTGATTCGCAGGCGTTCCCCGGCATTCAAGGCGGACCGCTCATGCACGTCATCGCCGGCAAAGCGGTTTGTTTTCAGGAAGCGTTGCAGCCGAGCTTCAAAGCGTATCAACAGCAGATCGTGAAAAACGCGGCCGCGCTCGCCGACGGCATGAAACGCAATGGCTACCGGCTCGTCAGCGGCGGCACGGATAATCATTTGATGCTCGTGGACGTGGGCGCGAAAGGCATCACCGGCAAAGAATCGCAAATCGCGCTCGACGAGGCCGGCATCACGGTCAACAAAAACACGATTCCGTTCGAGACGCGCTCGCCGTTTCAGGCCAGCGGCATCCGGCTCGGCACGCCGGCCAGCACCACGCGCGGCATGAAGGAAGCCGAGATGGCGGCAATTGCCGACATGATTTCCGAAGTGCTGATGGACGTCAAAAACGTGGACGCCGCGCATAGGGTCCGCGCCCGCGTGCGCGAGTTGACGGCAAAATTCCCGCTGCCGTATTGACCGAAAATTGTTAGCCGTTTTATGTTCAGCGTCGGACAAAAAGTTGTGCTGGTGGATGACAAATGGCCGGAGACGGTCAAGCAGCTTTATCTCGCGCTGCCGGTGCTCGGCACGGTTTACGTCGTTCGCGCGGTGCGCGTGGGCGTGAAGGCGGACGAACTCATCATGGACATGCGGCGCGTGCTGGAGCCGTCGCTGCTGCTTGTCGGGCTTTATAATCCCACCAACAATCTCGGCGTGGAAGCCGGCTTCGCCGCCAGCCGCTTCCGCGCGCTCGACGAATTAAAACAGGAAGCCGTGGAGGAAAAAGAAGCGGTGGTGTGATTCACTCTCCGCCGGCGGCTTCGAAATCCTCCAGCCAACGGCCCGCCGATTGCAATCGGGCGGCAGGTTTTTCTGGGCTTCCGCGCCCGCCAAAACGAAAGCCCGCCAGAAATTCGGGTTTGACTTGGCGGGCGGATTGCGCGAGACTGGCCGCGAGTTGACTGCGAAATTCCCCCTGCCGTATTGAGGACAATCTCAAGCGCTCGGTTAAACAAATCATTTTGAACTTTTTCCGAAGCTGCGCGTCCAATGCGTGACCTTTTCGCCACGCCAGGTGGCGGCAGCCGGAATTCCCCGTTGCTCACAACCAATTAAATTTTATGGCCAGAGTTCCCACGAAGAAACCGACAAAAAAAACCGCCAAGGCGGTTGCTGCCGTTGCGCCCGTCGCCGAAATTCCGACGCTTGAAACCCCGCTGGCCGAAGCGCCGCCCGTTGAAACGCCAGTTGAGGCGACGCCAGTGATCGTCAAAACAGCGCCGGTGACCAAAGCACCGCCGGCAACCAAAGCGCCGATTGAGCGGCACAAACACGCTTCGATTTCACGCGCGCCAGTTCCGGTCGAGCCGGAGATGCCGGCGGAACGCACCGTGGACAGCATTAAGGCTGCCGCGCAGGCGGACGCACAAAAAGATGCGTCCAATTTCTCCGCGCCGACCACCTCGGCAGAATTGCGTCCACCGTCCGCGCCAGTCGAGCCCACCGGCGAGGACATGCGCTTCGCCGAACGTCGCGGCGGTTATCAGCGCGACAAGATCGCGACGTCGCTGAACATCGCCAAATTGCAGGCAATGAGCATGACCGAACTGAACGCGATGGCGAAGGAATATGCCGTGGAAAATTACGGCACGATGCGCAAGCACGAGGTCATCTTCCACATTCTCGAAAAAAATGCGGCGCGCGCCGGCGTGCTATTTTCCGAGGGCGTCATCGAAGTTTTGCCGGAAGGCTTCGGATTTTTGCGCTCCCAGAGTTTTAATTATCTGCCGTGCCCGGAAGATATTTATGTGTCGCCGTCGCAGATTCGCCGGTTTGATTTGCAGACGGGAAATCTGGTTGCGGGACAAATCCGGCCGCCGAAGGAAAAGGAAAAATTTTTCGCGCTGCTGAAAGTCGAAGCCGTGGACGGCGAGGAGCCGGACAAGGCGAAAGACAAAACGCATTTCGACAATCTGACGCCGCTGTTTCCGAACCGCCGCTTCATCCTCGAAACGGCGGCGGATGAATTGAGCACGCGCGTGCTGGATTTGGTTTGCCCAATTGGCAAGGGCACGCGCGGATTGATCGTCGCGCCGCCGCGCACGGGCAAAACCGTTTTGATGCAAAAAGTCGCCAACGCGATTTTGAAAAACAATCCGGAGTCGTATCTGTTCATCCTGCTGATTGATGAGCGGCCCGAAGAAGTCACGGACATGGAACGCTCCTGCAAAGGCGCGGAAGTGATTTCCTCGACGTTCGACGAACCGCCGGAGCGGCATGTGCAAGTCGCGGAAATGGTCATCGAAAAAGCCCGCCGCATGGTCGAGCACAAACGCGACGTGGTCATTTTGCTCGATTCGATTACGCGCCTCGCGCGCGCTTACAACACCGTGCAGCCGCACTCGGGAAAAATTCTTTCCGGCGGCGTGGACGCCAATGCGCTGCACAAGCCGAAACGCTTTTTCGGCGCGGCGCGTAATATCGAAGAAGGCGGCTCGCTCACGATCATGGCGACAGCGCTCGTGGACACCGGTTCGCGCATGGACGAAGTGATCTTTGAAGAGTTCAAAGGCACCGGCAACATGGAAGTGCATCTGGATCGCGCGCTGGTGGACCGCCGCATTTTTCCGTCCATCAACATCGAACGTTCCGGCACGCGCAAGGAAGAACTGCTTTACCATCCCGACGAAGCCAGCCGCGTGGTCATTTTGCGCCGCGCGCTGACCGGCGTGCCGCCGGTCGAGGCGATGGATTTGATGCTCGGCAAACTCAAGAAAACGCGGAGCAACATCGAATTTCTGCTCAACATGGGCGTGAGCTGACGCCGCTCGGCTCTTCCTTTTTTGGCGTCGGTGTGGCAATTTTTGGTGTGCGAATACCAAAGAAGGTTTCGCCATCGTTCCTTTTTTGCTATATTTAAGAGCCAGTAAAATGAAGCACCTCACCCATTCCAGCGCACTGCCGCTCGTCGCGACGGCGTTGCTGCTGTTCGCCGCCGGCTGCGGCCGCGACACCGTCAAGGTTTACAAAGTGGATTCCAGCGACACCGTGGCGGTGCCGCCACCCGTTGCCGCTCCGGCCGCGATGCCCGCGACCATGCCCGACGGCTTGCCGGTGCCGGATAATTCCGGCCAGCCGAAGTTGAAATACACTTTGCCCGACGGCTGGAAGGAAAAACCGTTGACGCAGTTGCGCGTGGCCAGTTTTGAAATTTCCGACAATGGCAAAACCGCAGACGTGAGCGTGATTCCGCTGGGCAGCATGTCCGGCGGCGACGCAGCCAACGTGAACCGCTGGCGCGGCCAGGTCGGCCAAACGCCCCAGTCCGAGGATGAATTAAAAAAACTGGTGGAGCCGGTGGAGATCGCCGGCAAGGCTGGCGATTTGTATGACGTCGCCGGCACCAGTCCCGGCAGCGGCGATGCGGAGCGGATTCTCGGCGCGATTTTGCACGGTGACGATTCCGTCTGGTATTTCAAAATGATGGGCGACGCGGCGCTGGTTGAAAAAAACAAACCGGCGTTCATTGCGTTCTTAAAATCCGTGGAGTTCAGCAAACTGGCTGCGCCATCCACGCTGGATATGGGCCAATTGCCGCCGGCGCATCCGGCGATTCCGGGAATAGATGCCGGCGCTCAAGCCGCTCTGACCGCCGACGCCGGCGACAAACCGGCGTGGACCGTTCCCGCCGATTGGAAAGAAGGCCAGCTCGCGCAATTTCTCGTGGCCAAATTTGTTATCTCTGGCGCTGGCGACGCTTCAGCCGCCGTCAACGTGAGCCAGCTTGCGGGCGACGGCGGCGGTTTGTTGCCCAACATCAATCGCTGGCGGGCGCAGCTCGGCCAGTCGCCGATCACCGCGGCTGACCTGGCGAACCTGCCGACCGTTGACGCTTCCGGCGTCAAGGCGACGCTCGCCGATTTTGCCGGCACCGACCCGCGCGCCGGCAAACCCGCGCGGCTGATCGGCTTGGTGCTGCCGCTCAACGGCCAGACCTGGTTTTACAAACTTATGGGCGACCCGGACGTTGTCGCGCAGCAAAAAGACGCGCTGATTCAGTTCGTTCAATCCGCAAAATATCCGGCGGCAAAATAATTTTTCCAACCGAGCGCTATTCATCCTGCCGTCCATGAAAATAATTGTCGATTTTTTCACCTCGCTGAAACTCACGGCCGCGCTGCTGGCGTTCGCGATCATTCTCGTGTTCGTCGGCACGCTGGCGCAGGCGGACGAAGGGCTTTACGGCGCGCAGGCGCATTATTTCAAGCAATGGCTGGTGATCGGTGCGCACATGTTCGGGCACAAAATTCCGCTGCTGCTGCCCGGCGGTTATCTCATCGGCACGCTGCTGCTGGTGAATCTCGTCGCGTCGCACATTTATCGTTTTGAATTTTCGACGAAGAAGCTCGGCATCCAGCTTGCGCACGCGGGCGTGATCGTGCTGCTGGTCGGCCAGCTCTCGACGGATTTGCTGTCGCGCGAATTGCAGATGCACTTCACCGAGGGCGAGACGCGCAATTATTCCGACAGCGCGACGGAATACGAATTGATTTTCCTCGCCGGCGACGAAGTCACCGCCATCCCGGAAAAATTGCTGAAGGCGGGCGATGAATTGAAGATTGAAAACCTGCCGTTCAGCATCCGCGTGAAAGAGCACTGGCATAATTCGGACATGAATTTCCGGGCGCCGATGATGCAAAACGCCCCGCCGCTCACGACCAACGGCATCGCTACCAGCTTTGATTTCAAAAAGGCGGACGATGTGAAAACGATGGACGAGCGCAATGTCCCGGCGGTGGTGCTGGAATTTCTCACGTCCGCCGGCTCGCTCGGAACTTGGGTGGCCAGCGACTGGGCGGGCGATCCGGCCCTCGTCGCCGGTGTCCGCAATGGCTACGCGCAGATGGGCGCGGACATGGCGCAAAAAGTGGCCGCGCAATTGCTCGCGCCGCAGACGATTGAAGCTGGCGGCAAGAAATACACGTTCACGATGCGGCCGGCGCGCGTGCGGCATCCGTTTTCGCTGACGCTGCTCAAAGCCACGCACACGGTTTATCCGGGCACAGACATTCCGAAAGATTTTCGCAGCCGCGTCCGCATTGACAACGCGCAGACCGGCGAGAAACGCGAAGTGGAAATTTCCATGAACCATCCGCTGCGCTACGGCGGCTACACTTATTATCAATACCAGATGGATGCCGGCCAGGTCGCCGAGCAAGCCGGGCGCACGCCGTCGTCCGTGCTGTCCGTCGTGCGCAACCCCGGCTGGTTGACACCTTACATCGGCTGCGCGATGGTGGGCGCAGGCTTGATCGTCCAGTTTTTGTTTCACCTGGTCGGTTTTGTTTCCAAGCAAAAGAAAAAATGAAAAAGCATTTTCAAAAATGGTTTCCGCCGGGCCTGATGTTCGTGATGGCGCTGTGGTTCTTCGGCAATTTGCAGGCACCCAAGGACAAGGATTTCGCCTTCACGGAATTCGGCCAATTGCCCATCACCGCGAATGGGCGCATCGTGCCGCTGGATTCGCTCGCGCGCAATTCACTGTTGGAAATCCGCGAGAAGCAGACGCTCAACACCGAGCCGTGGAAAGCCTGGAATGAAAGTCCCAAAATGGTTTCCGCCGATGAATGGCTGGCG
Source organism: uncultured Verrucomicrobia subdivision 3 bacterium (assembly GCA_903944085.1). GTDB lineage: Bacteria > Verrucomicrobiota > Verrucomicrobiia > Limisphaerales > UBA11358 > UBA11358. The sequence goes on along the minus strand of CAJAQO010000033.1, from coordinate 41,888 downwards.
AACGTGATGATGAATCCCGCTGCGGCCGACGACTGGCCGGTCTTCCGCGTGGACAATCCCGATCTCGTCTCGCTGCTGAAATTGCCGGACAAGGATTTGGCGAAAAAATCCGATGGCAAACATTATTCGTGGAATCAAATTCAGCCGTTGCTCGAAACTTTTGACAAGGAAAACGAGCGCGTCCAAAAAGTCGAATCCACCAGCCGCACCGCCTACGAAAACGCCATCGCCAAGATGCACGAGCGGCTGACGCTTTACGCCACGCTGAAAAATGCCGTGCAACCCGCCGACGCGCAGGACTGGCCGGCGGAACTTGCCGCGTATGAGAAGCTCATTCCCGCCGGCGTCATCGCCATTCAGGCGCAACAGGCCGCACAGAAATTCGACCAGACCAATTTCAATAATTTCATCGCCTACGTGCAGGCGTTTCAGTTCATGGCCAACCTCGAACCGCCGCTCATTCTGCCGCCCAACGGCGCGCGTGAATGGCGGCGCATGGGCGACGCGCTGCTCGACGCGCCGCGGCCGAACGGCGTGCCGATTGATGACGGCGTTCGCGCCTACGCCAAACTGGCCGGTGCGCTCGCCGCGAATCAGCCGGAGCAATTTAATTCCGCCCTGCGCGATTTGCGTTCGCTGCTCGTGGCGGCGCAGCCCAAGGCGCTCGACAAAGCCCGCGCCGAAGTGTTCTTCAACCAGATGGAACCGTTTTACAACGCGATGGTCATCTACGTCCTCGCCGGGTTGCTCGCGTGCTTCTCTTGGTTCAATTTGTCCGAAACGCTCCGGCGCGCTTCCGTGTGGCTCATCGCGCTGGCATTTGTCATTCACACCATCGGTTTGGTTTATCGCATGGTGCTGGAAGGGCGGCCGCCGGTGACGAATCTTTATTCCTCCGCGATCTTCATCGGCTGGGGCGCGGTGCTGCTGGGCTTGATCTTGGAAAAATTCCACAAGAACGGCATCGGCGCGGTCGTGGCCTCGGGCATCGGCTTCATCACGCTCATCATCGCGCATCACCTCGCGCTGGAAGGCGACACCATGGAAATGATGCGCGCGGTGCTGGACACGAATTTCTGGCTGGCCACGCACGTCGTGGCCGTGACCGTGGGCTACGCGAGCACGTTTGTGGCGGGCTTCCTCGCGCTGATTTACATCCTGCGCGGCATGTTCACTAAAACTCTCGACGAAGCCACCGGCAAATCGCTCGCGCGGATGATTTACGGCATTGTCTGTTTTGCCACGCTGTTCAGCTTTGTGGGAACGGTGCTCGGCGGCATCTGGGCAGACCAATCGTGGGGCCGGTTCTGGGGCTGGGACCCGAAGGAAAACGGCGCGCTCATCATCGTGTTGTGGAACGCGCTCATCCTGCATCTGCGCTGGGGCGGCATCATCCGCGAGCGCGGGCTGGTGAACTGCGCCATCTTCGGCAACGTCGTCACCGCGTGGTCATGGTTCGGCGTGAACATGCTGGGCATCGGACTGCACAGCTACGGTTTCACGGAGGCAGCGTTCAAATGGCTGGTGCTGTTTGTGGCGAGCCAGCTCGCTTTCATCGCGCTGGGCCTGCTGCCGGCCGGCGCGTGGAAAAGTTTCAAGGCGCGGACGGCGAATAGGAGTTAGGCGACATAAAAGTTTTGTTTGCGATTCAAGCGTTGTAAATGAAATGCCTGTGAGCGCAATGTGGCTGTCGGGAGTTTGATTATGTCACTGCCAGTGCAGCCGGAAAAATTCGCTCGGCTGTGCGGCGGGGCGGCGAAATTCAAACCAGCCGTTGGTGTTCACACAAGTCACATTCAACGGCGACCAAACGGCCGGCGGATTTAAATTGGTCGTCGATTCCAGCGTGTAGCCGACATAGTTGGTGGACCAGGACAAAACGGTCTGGCTGCTTTCCATTGCCAAGGAAAGCTGCGGCTGCAAAGGTTGCAAGACGATGGTGCCGGGATATTGCAGCCGGAAAAATTTCGTCGCAGCGAGCGCGGTTTTGGCCTCGTGATATTCGTAGTAAACACCATTTAGAAAATACGGCCCGGTGATGCCGGTCCAGGAAATATTCGTGCCGATGCTCGCGGCGGCTTGCAAGCTGAAGCCCTGATAATTCGTGCTCCAATAAACCACAATGGCGTTTTCATCTGAGCGAATCAGCAAACCCGGTTTGGCAATGACTGGTGCCGGCGAAGCGATCACCGAACCGGCAAAATCAATGGGATCGCCCGGCGTCGTCGGCAACAACTTTGCCGGGCAGTCGCAATGTTGGCCGTCGCTTGTCAGCGGAATTTTCCAAAGGCCGTTGGTGCCATAAATGGAGCCGGCACCAACCAGGGCATTGCCCGCCGGCGACCAGATTGCGCCGTGGGAAAAACCGTCGCTGGCGTTGGTGAAGGCGGAAATTTGCGCCAGCGCGGAGCCGTCGGCATTGATGGTGTAAAGGTCAAAGGCCGACGAATAACCGGCGTAGCAAAATGAAAGTCGTGTGCCGTCGGGCGACCACGCGGGCCAGCGTGAACCAAAAACCGTTGCGCCCAGCGGCGAGGAAATGCCGCCCGTGGCTGGCACGGTGCGAATGCCACCGTCGCTGTCGGAATCAAAAAACGCGAGGTTGCCATTGAGGGGATTCACCACCGGCGCGGCAAACTCACAACTGTTGGTCAGCGGAAAAATGGACGCCGGATTGGTCAGTGGCGCGATCCAGAAATTGCAGCCGTAGTCCAAAATCAAATTCGGCGGCGTTGCGGAATCCCAATCGTAGCCGATGATCTGCGCGTTGTTTGTGAAAAATTCAGTTTCAATTCCCGTGGACAAATCACGCAGCCAGAGGTCGCCGCCGGGACCGTTGAAGACATTTGTTCCGCGCATGAATGCAAGATAGCGTCCATCATGCGACACGCGTGGATGCGCGCCGGTGGTGATGTAAGTGTCGCCGCTACCATCCAGATTGATCGCCCAAACCGAGCCGCCGCTGGAATTTTTGCGTCCGTAAAAAATGGTGCCACCGGTCGCGAGCACCACGTTGTTGTTGCCGTCTGCGGACGAAGAACTGTTCGTGACCGCCACGCCATTGGTCAGGTTCAACGTGAAGGTGGCGTTCGTCGAATTTCCGATGGCGTAATTGGCCGTGAACAAGCGCGCGCGCAACCCGGAATAATTTTCGCCGTAGTATTCCACCGAGGCATCGTTCGTGAGGCTGAACGGCGAAGCATACAGTTGCCAGGTTTGTGCCGGATCGGTGCGGAAAAAAATCAAACCGCCCGGTGCCAGCGCGCTCAACGAAACTTGAATGGCGCTGCTGTAAAATCCCGGCGGCGGTGAAATGGTGAGCGTGACGGGTTCGGCAGCGCGCGGCGGCGCGTAGCTGAAAATGGAAATGCCGTCGGCAATTTGATTGGGCAGACCGAAGTTCGCGCCGGTCGGCGGCGCGCCGGGCGAGTTCGTTGAAACATTTCCGAGTCCGCTGCCGCTGCCGGCATCGGCTTCATCCACGACGGAAAAAGTTCCGGGCAGGCCGCTGACAAAATCGCTCCAGTCCGGCAGCGCGAACGAGGCGACGAAACCGGGATCGCGGTTGACGAATGGCTCGGCTTGAAACAGCCAGACATTCGCACGCGTGGTGCGCGAGGAAATGGCCGGCAACGCCGATGAACTAATCGGCGAAAAGTTGGTGCCATCAAAATTCACGACCTGCGCGTGCGCTGACGCCGGCGCGCGCGCTGCGGCATCGAGCAAGGCGAATTGCCCGTTCGCCAGCGGCACGATGCCGGTAAAAACATTGTTCGTGCTCGCGAGACCGCTGCGATAAACATTCCCGGCCACGGGCGAGTCGCCGGCAAAGGTCACGGCTTGGACGCCGTCGGAAAATTCCACGAGAAAACTTCCGCTGGCCGAGGGTAGATAAAAAATATTTTTCACCGCCTCAATTTCCGCGAAAGAAATGTTGGTGCCAAAAATCAAGCCGTTGCTTCCCGCAAGCAGGGCGGCAAAAATTACGTTCGACGTTCCGGCCTGATAAAACGCCAAGCGCGGCAAGGTTGCGCCGTTGAAATTTCCAGACGCATACTCACCGCCCGGCGGCAGATTGGTGAGCGAAAGTAAAACGCCGCCGGGCGCGTTGGTGAATTGCAAAATGTCAAACCGGTCGGCGTTTGTGCCGCGCACGAGGCCGGCGGCAAAGCTCGGCGAGTTCGAGGAATTCAACGCGAGCGCGTTGCCGCGTTCAAACAAACTGGGTTCATTAAATTGCGCCGGGGTGAACGGCGTGATGTTGTAGCCGCTGTAAACTTGCATCCGTTCGAGTAGTTCGACATTGCCGGCATTGTGCGAGGTGGCGACGAGCAGGTTGGTGGGGGTGGCCGCCGCGAGGCCGAACGGATTGTCCAGCGTGATGAGCGCGTTTGGGCCGACGCCAAAAACGGGCCAGATGACGGCATTCGTCGCACTGTTGGTGTTGGCGAGGCTGACGAGATTGATGCGGTTGAAATCCGGCGCGGTAACCGCGACGACATTCTCGCCGGGGGACAAATAATTTCCAACCGCGATGCTTGTGGCGTTTTCCACGCCGCTGACGAGCGGTGCGGACCACGATAAATTTCCGCCGCCATCGAGCAGGCCGACGCGGAGGTTGCCCGTCAGTTTGTCGAGCACCAATACATCCGCAACGCCATCGCCGTTGAAATCAGCGGCGGTCAGCAATTCGGTGCCGGTGTCATAGACGAAGGCGGTGGCGGCGTGGCAGGTGTTTGCCAAAAATGTCGCGGCGCAAATAAAGGCTGCGGCGGACTGGCGCAATAATTTGAAAATAATTTTCATGGATGCGTCAGTTATTTGAAGAATTGGATGGAATGGTGACGATGCCGGCGTCAATGGTCTCAGCGACTTCGTGTTCGGCATTAAAGCGGACGACGTAGTATTGATAGCTCGCGCCTATAACGACGGGTTGCTGGTCGCGAAGAAAAAGATAGGGGCCTGCCGTAATTGCATTGAAGGGGGAGCCACCGCTGGCAAATAAAAGATCCGGGACTATTCCAAACCAACCATAAGGAGTCAGCTTCACTGCCCAGGGAATTTTTTCAATCAACGGCGAGACTTGCACCAAAGCGCCGGTGACTTTGGGAAATTGCGCATTGGCGACTTGCTGCCGATAAACGACGATCGGCAAAAGAGCTTCACCGTTGCGCGCGGGGTTGGACGAATGCCGATGAAAAGTTTTCTGCTGAATAGCATACGCCGCCGCGCTATTTGATGATGAGAAACCAAGGTTCACGAAATTGTTGTAATAGACACCATTCGTATCTGTCCCCGGGGAGCCAAGGGCGATAGTATTTGCACCCACATAGTCTCCGATGCGGATGCCGACGGGATAAATTGTATCCGAAAAAAACAGCCCATAATACTGATAACCCATCAAAACGGCGCTGACGCGATGATTGGTGCTGCCGGTGTCATCATCAAAATGCGTGACGGCCGGCAGCGGGCGCGCGGGCCACGGCACGGTGAGCACGTTGGCGTTGGTCTGCTGCCAGGTGAAGGTTTGCGCGTCGGAAGTGGCAAGCTTGGCGTCCGTGTCATCCATCGAGGTGACGGAAATGGTGTAGGTGCCGTTGCTGACGACGTTCGCGGTGAGTGAAAATTGCGGCCCGGGACCAAAGTTCGGGCCGACCGGCGGCGTGAACTGCGTTTCATCCACCGACACCGCCTGCGATTTGATGGGCTTTAATCCGAGGTAAATCGGTGGCGCGCCCAACAAGATCGGCAGCAAAAGATTGGTGGCATAAAGTCCACTGGGCTGGCCACTGGCGGTTTTGTCTTCGCGGGTAATGTTGATTTGAAACCGGTGAACGCCGGAGGTGGGACAAAACCAACTCAGCAACACTTGCGGGTGATTGGTGTCGCCGACGGATTTTAATTCCGCGAGCACCGGGCGCGGTGCCGTGCGCGCCTGTTGATAACGGCAGCCGAGCAAGGCGAGCGGACTGCCGTTGCCGTGCTCATCGAGCAGTTGCACATAGTAGCAAAGATGCGCGGCGGTTGGCGGCATGACATCGTCGGGAATGACAATCGCGCGCGCAGCATTTGCAGGATCAAATGTCGCCGGACCTTGCGCGATGAGTGAAGACGGGCCGTCATCCGCGCGGCAGTAAAGGCGATATTCCCGGGTGCGCACCGTGAGTTGAAACGAAATTAAAATCGGTGCAATTGAGCCGCCGCCGCCCGTGCCGCTGAGATGCTGCGGGCAACCGCCGTTGTTCGGCACGTTGATCACGCCGCCGCGAAAGCTCGGCAGCGGGCCAATCAAGCACGCGGGATAAGATACCCAATAAACATTGTTCGTATCCGGCCACGCGACACTGACATCGGTCCAAACTGAATTGGATAAAACCTGAATCAAGCGCGGCTGGCCGGGAATCGCGCCGGAAGAAAATTTCAGGCTCACCGTGCCTTCGGGATACGGCGTGACGGCGGACGCAGGATCAAAAACCACCGGCCCGCTGTTCAATGCCGCAAGCAACGGGTCGCTGGAACTCAACGCGGTCAGCAGCAATTCGCCGGCATAAAAATCGGCTTCCGGCTCCAGATTGGTGGTGGCACTTTGCGGCGTGATGAAATAATTCGTCGCCGCTTGAGCAACATTGTCGTCAAAGTCGCCCACCATGCACGTGGCCATGTTTGTGCCGATACCAGATGCGTTGAAAGTAACCGGCGCGGAAACATCGAATGAAACATTGTTGCCGTCCGGTGGAAAATAAACCGGCCCGATCGAATTCGACAAACCATCCAACGTAAAAATAACCCACTGGATGGTCGGATCGCGCCGCTGGCAGGTCAGACGAAAAAGATATGTCAAGTTGTTGGTCGTGGCCGGTGCATTTACGGTGTTGAAATTTTGGAACGTCACCACCGGCGTGCCGCAACTGCCATAGACCTGGCCGGTCGTCGCATCGGGACCTTGGCGCTCGCGCAATACGCCCCACGCCGGCGCGCTTTGCGGCGAGAGCAGCGGACCGCACGTCGCCTGGCTCACGGCGCGCACGGTGAACCAATAATTGCTCACGCTCGGAGCCGTCGGCAGATTATTGCCGCTGTCCACAAACGAATTTACGTTCGTGCCGGGTTGTTGCGCGACGACGCCGATGCGGTGATTTAGCGGTGCAACGTCATTGGTGAAAACCATCGAAGGATTGTCCCAGAGGTAAATCCAATACTCGGTGACGTTGTCATTCGTGTCGGTGTTCTGCTTCCAGTTCAATTGAAAGCGCGGCTGGTTGGTGGCAACGCCGCTGACCACGACGGACTGCAAAATATTTTTCACCTTCAAACCGGTTGGCGCGGCGGGCGCGAGTTGACGGCACGCGGTCGCGCGCGTGCCGGCGGAAACAAAACCATCGCGACCCAGCAAATCGCGCGCGGTGATGAAATAATAATACTGCGCGCCATCCACAAACAGCGGCATACCGTATTTGCGACCGTTGTCATCCACGAAGAAAAAAGTTGTGAGATCGGATGGATCGTTTGGCAGGGTTGCGGAAAAATCTTTGGTCGCCATCACCGGGCCATCGTTCGCCTGCGTGGCATTCGCGTAAAGCTGCGCGAGCGTCGGCGGCGTGACGTTGAAATTATTTTGCTCGGCGGTGGTTTTGTCCATGCGCCAGACGTTGAAACCGTAATTGAGCAGCGACAGCCGGCGCAATTCCGGCGGCGTGCCCCAGCGCAAATAAATTTTGATGCGTTCGGCGGGATTATTTGCGCTGTCGCGAAACGCCATGCCCGGCGATGGCAGTTGAAACGGAAAACCGGGCGCGGGCAAAACCACCGGGCTGCCAGGCACGACGGTCACGCGGCCAATCACGTCGCCCGCGTCGCCGTTGGCGGGATTCACTTCGCGAATTTCATAAGTGGTGACGGCGTTGATGGGTTCGCTAAACGCCTGGCCGCTGCCGAGCAAGACGCCGGGATGATTGCGGCCAAGCAACGTCAGCGTGCTGTTCATGTTTGGATCAGAATTTGCCAACTGAAAAGCCGTCGCCAACTTTTGCGGCAACGTCTGGCTGGCCGCGCTCGGAATGTTGTGCAGCACCACATTCAGCGCGTTGCTCAACGACGTGAGATCATCGCGCAAGACCACGGACTGGTTTAACAGCAGGTTGATCGCGGTCGTCGAAGTTTGCTGGAAAATTTTTCCACGCAACGAAAACGTGCCCGCATTCGTGCTGTAACCGTTCTTGCCATAAACCGCGAATTGTTTTCCCGCAAGTAACGCGGGCATTTCGGATCCAATCACGAAGTAAGACCAGTTCTGTCCGTTCGTCGCCGTGATTGTGGTGCCAACCGCGAAGACCAGATTGCTCAACGGTGTTTGCGCGAAAGCTTCGGCCGCAATCGTCAGCCACAAAAAAGTCGCGAGAAAAATAAATTTACTCCCGCCGCAGCGCAAAAAATTAATTTTACGTTTCATCAGTAATCGAGGTAGTAGTCAATGCCGCTGGTCTTCAAGACGCCTTTGATGGTGACGGTTTTGCAGCCTTGCACGCAGAACGGACACGGCCCAAGCGAGCCGCAGGCGTCACCGGAGCCGACCACTTCCAAATGATAACCACTGGCGTCCTTGGTTGCCTGCCCGCCAATACCGTAGCCCACACTGCCGCTCAAGACGCAGAGCAGCGAAATATCAATGTCTTCGCGCTCCCAATAACCGAAGTTGGCGGAGGATGGACCGTCGAGATAATAGGCCGTGGTGCCGACGCGCGCATCCAAGTTGAGCAAACAAGTCGAAGAGCCAAACAATAAATCCGAGAGCGAAATACCGCCGACAAAGTGCGTGTAAAGACCGCTGAAATCGGAAAGGTTGCCGATGATCGCCGGCGCGTTCGTGTCCACATAAAGAATCGGATCGAGCGAGCACGAATGGCCACCGAAAATTCCGGCCTGCAATTCCACCGGCACCGGCCCGATGAAGACGACGACCGAAGCTTTGCCGGCGAAATAATTATCCGATTGGCCGACGGCAAACGTCGCGCCCAATTGTTTCAGCGAAAAACCCTCAAAGTCCGCCTTGCCGTCCAGTTCCATCAAACCGCCGACGCCGGTGACTGTGCCGTTGTCCATCGTCCAGCGCGCATTCGCAGTCAGCGTGATGCCCGTGTTTTGCGCGCCCGGCCAATCGAGCGGCACTTTGTTGGCGCCGAGAATAATTTCCGCCGCCGAGTCGCCGCCCTGCGCGCACGCAAGCGCGCCCGATTGCGAATCAAGATTTTTGATTTCGATGTAGGCGTTGTAACGCATCGTATCAGGCAGGTTGATTTGCAGGTCCGCATCGAGATGGATCATTTCCAGCGTGTCGCCCTTGAACGTCGGCTGGCCGCGCAGCTTGGCGGTGGCAAGCGTTTTTTGCATCTGGCCAATGCCTTTCATCACATTGTAAATGCTGTCGCTGTTGCCGCCGGAAATATAATCCTCCACGGCGGAACGCACGGCGCGATTGATCTTGTCCGTGAGCACACACAAAAGCTGGTCCAGAATAAAATCATCGTCGCCGAGAAACTGCTGGAACCGCGTCTTGTAATCGCCGGTCAATGCCGAGTTCAAGAACGCGTTTTCAAGTTGCGATTTTATGGCCGATTGCGCGGCGACCGGATTGGCGGTGAAATAATCGCCCGACTTCGTCACGACCGTCGCGAGCAGATTGGAAACATCCGTCGTGGCGAGTTGCTCGAACTGCTGGATGTTCGCCGTTTCATTCGTGATCGCATTCAACGCATCCACAATCGGCCCGGTGGCGGCGCTGATGGAAGTGTGCGCGTCGCTGATCTGCGAATTCAGGTCGGACAAATCATCTTGAATGCCCTGCAAATCCGATTCGTAATCGCCCAACGCATCATTCACGATGCCGTCGAGCGCATCGGCCTGACCTTCAAAAATACCCGCCAAATCGGGCGACTGATCTTTGACGAGATTTTCCACGAGCGCGCGCAAAATATGGCGGTTGCCATCGGCATCCGGTTGTAACATTTGCAACAGCACGCCGATGGTGTTCGTCACATCGCCAAACGTGGAATTGATCGTGCCCAGAACGCTGTTGGCCTGCTTCACCGTGCCGTTGATGGCGGAAACGGCGGATTGAAATTGCGCATTCGCCGCCGCCATCGTGCTGTTCACTTGCGACAGCACCGTCGTCGGATCGGTGGTCTGGAACTTGGCAAAATTAGTGACGAGATTGTTGGCGAGATTGTTGAAAGCGACATCGAGAATCGGCGAGAAAAACCCCTGCAAATCCTGATTGAGCGCGCCTTCCAAACTGCGGAAACCTTTCGTAAGCCCGCTGGCGTCCGACGCGTTGTGCAGCTCCTGCAAGATCGCGTTGGAAATGGAATTGAACGGCCCGTCAATCGAATCGTTGATGAAATCCAGTTGCTTGATGTGCGGCAGGCCGAGATTCAAATCCTGATTGAAATCGAAATCCACTTTGCCCGCCGTCAACAATTTCAAGTTGCTGCCGACATCGAGAATGGGCAGCGACAACGTGCCGGTGTTGAGTCCTTGAAATTGCCGCAGCACCGGGTCCCACGAAATCGGATAATCAAAAAACGCGAGATTTTTCCAGTTGCGCTGGGCGCGCGCGTGATATTGCTCGGTTGCGCCGTATGCATAATTTTGCAAGCTCGTAGTTGTCGGCCAGCCATCGCAATTCACATCGAATTTGTCGGTGTTGAAAAAATTCGAGCCGTTGACCGACCAACCCAAATCAGCCGCCGTGCTGTTGTTTGCCAGCGGCCAGCCGCCGGCGAGCGCGATGCTGGCGTCGGTTTGATTGGTCCCCGTCGGCGTGACTTGCAGATGCGCTTTGAAGTCCTGAAAAAACGGCACGCGAATTTTTCCGGCGAGGTTGAAGAAACCCACCGCCGGATGATTGCTCGTCGCCCAATTATTGAAATAGCCTTCGCTCGCGACGGAAATGGGATACATATTTGTGCCCGAACCTTGCAGTGTCAGACTCGCCGGCAGCGCAAACCGCGAATCCGTGCCGACCACCTGGTTCGCCACGGTTGAAATATTTCCATCGGGGCCGAAACCCATCGTCCCGTGCATCGCCTGCGGGATGAACGGCAGATGCAATTCCGTGCCGAGCACGAGCGTGCGGTTCGCCGTGCTGCATTGCTCCGAGGCCATCGGCTCAAACTGGATGCTCAACGGCGTGAAATCGGCGTTCCAATAATTCAAGTGTTTGCTGCCGGTGCCCGCCGGCAATTGCGCCGATTCAAGACCGCCGCTGCAAACAAATTTCATGTTTTCAAAACCAATCGTGAAGCCCGCCGGTTGCGGCGGAAACGTGATGCCGCCATCCGTGCGCGATTGGTAATTTTCGCTGTCGAGATACGAAAGCAAATAAGTCGCAAACGTGAAGTTATAGCCATACAACTTGAAATTTGGCGGAAAACTGGCGGCTTCGTGCAGACCGCTCACGCCGCCGTTCCGGACGTAGTATTTCGCCTGCGCCGTCAGCGGATACCAGCCGGTCGGCACATTCGCGATGTAGCTGCTGGCTTGCGCCGGTGCACGCAAATTCAGGCCGGCGTAGTTGGCCAAACCATTCGCGTAACTCAGCGTGCCGGGACGTTCGAGATAACTTGGATTTGAATCATCGCCCCAGCCGGTGAACAACAACGCGACGGCCCGTTGCGAATTGGCGGGCGCGGTTTGATCGCCGCGTAAAATATTTCCCGCCATTTCGTAAACGCCGTTGCCGACGATTGACGTTTGCTGCGCGTAAATGCCGGCGCTGTTGTAGCCCCACATGAGCGCCACGCCGGAGGAATTTTCCGGCGATGACACCGGGCCGTAGCCGAGCAAGCCGCCGTCGGGCGTGAACGTCAGTTGATATGCCGGCGGTGCGAGACTGACCGTCGCGAGTCCGGCCGATGCGCCGCTGCAATTGGTGTCCGCGCAATCGCGTGAATACTGCAACGGCACCGCGCCGCTCAAGCCGAGAACGCTGTCGCTCGTGACGAGATTATTTTGCAACGTGAAAACGCCGCTGCTCGTGGGAATTTGGCTGCCGGGCAGCGTGCTGGCATAAGGAAAATGCGGGCGCAATTCCGGAGGCTGCAAACCGATGCTGCCGTTGACCTGCGCGAAACCATTCGCATCGGCGGTGATGATGAAATTGGTATTGGCGGCGGGCTGCGCGTTGCGAAAATAACCATCGTTGGAAATGCGGTTCGCGGCATTGGTGTCCGTCAACAAAGCTTGATTCGCGGTCAACACATCGTCTTCAAACTGGCGGACGAATTGGATACTGCTCGCGGGAATCACGAGTTGGCCGTCAAACACGCGCCAGGAAAATTGCGAGGTGACAATCCAGCACGGCAAGGTTTCCACGCTGAAATAAAGTGGCGTGTTCGGCGCCGTCAAAACATTCGTCTGCGGCTGGAGCGAAGCATCCAGCAACGCAAAAAACGGCAGCGTGTTCGTGGTCAATCGGCTCGACGAATTCGTGATGCCCACGGTCAAACCGACGGGCAAATTCAACAGCAAATTCCCGGACGCGCCGTTGGTTTGTAGCGTCACGTTCGCGAGTTGGTAGGAAATATTTTGGATCGTGTTGTTACCGGTGCCAGCCACGCTAATGCTGCCGTTTTTCAACGTGCAGTCGCCGGTGAACGAGAGCGAAACCGAGAGCGGCGTGCCGTTGCCGAACCTGTAACTCGTGCCGGGAATGCTGCCGGCGTTCGCGCTGACCGCGAGCGAGCAATCGAGATGATCGCCGGCCACAAGGTTGGTGACGACTGGCGTCGCGGCAAGATTGTTGAAGAGCGTCAGCAGCGGACCGCAGAATAAATTGCCATCGAAGTGCAGCAGCCGCGTGGCCGCGCCGGTGTTGGTGGAATCAATGAAAAGTGCGCCGCCGTTTTCGGTGTGAGACAGCGTGGTAATGAGCTGATGTAAATTATCCACGGAATCCAACTGCACGCCGTTTGGGGTGGCGGATAAAATTTGCGATGTCGTCAGCCAGCCATTCGCGGCGTTGCTGATGCGTGGTGCCGAGGCAAGTTGTGCGCCGAGGCTGACGTTGAAAGTGGTTTCACTTTGCGTGAGCGGAATGGGCGTGCTGGCGGACGTTTGCAAGGCATAATCCAGCACGCCCGAAACGTTGTCGCCGGCGGGCGCGGTGCCGTAATCATAAATGCGCGAAAATGTGACGCTCGCATTTTGCGGGAAAGCCGATTGCGTGGCGCTGCCGGTGATGGCAAAAGTGCGGGCAAGATTTGCGTAGTCGAGCGACGCGAGCAAATGTGTCGTGCCGTCGCCAAGATACGCGGTGGAACCGGTCCACGAAACTGCGCCACTGAGCGTGCCGGTGTGTCCGTTGCCAGTCGAATCCGTCGTGGTGGTGTTGCCGGTGTCTTCATCCAATTTCCAGTAGCCGACGAGATTCGCTTCATCGCCGACGAGCGGCAGATTTTTTTGCGCCGCGATTTCCGTGGCGCTCACCGCGCGACTCCACAACGTCACTTCATCCACGTCGCCATACAATGGATAGCCATTCGCGAGTGCTCCGAATGTGATCGGCGCGGTGGAAGTCGTCGCGCCCGCCGTGCCGACCCAATTGCTCGAAATCACGAGATTGCCGTCGAGAAAAATTTTTCCGCCGGTCGCGTCCACCACGAGCGCGGCGTGATGCCAGCCGCCATCCGCGACAATGGGCGTGGCCGTGGCATCAATCGCTTTGTTGATGGAACTGCCGTTGCGATACAAAAACGCGCGCAATTGGCCGTTTTGCACCACCATGGCCCAGCCGTTGTAGCTGATGTCCGTATATTTCGCGGCGATGACTTGAATGGCGCTGGCGTTCGTGGTCGTGCGAAACCAGGCGGTGGCGGTGAACGGATACGGATTGAGATCGGGCGCGTTGGGGATGGTGACAATGCCGCTGGTGCCGGCAAATTTCACACAGTTCGTCGCAACCATGTTCAAATCCAGCGGTGCGCCAGACGGCACCCACGCGGGCGAATTATTAAGCGTCGCTGTGTAGCCATGGCCCGTGGAATCAATCGCCGTCACCGCGCCGATGCCATCATCGAATTTCCAATCCCCGAGCAAACCGTCTTCGCCGCCGCGCAATTGGCGATGCTTGAGATAATTTACTTCGTTGCCAGTCAGCGCGCGGCTCCATAATGTGATTTCGTCCAAATCGCCGTTGAACGGATACGAGCCGTCGTTCAGTCCAGAAAATACGAGCGGTTTGTTGTTGCTGATGGCTCCGGCGGTGCCCTGCCAGATATTTGACGCGATGACCATCCCATCCAAAAAAAGTCGCCCTCCGTTGGTGTCCACCGTCAGTGCCGCGTGATGCCAGAGGCTATCGGCTACGAACGCGCCGGCGGTGGCGTCAATCGCCTTGTTCGTGCTGGCATTGGCCACCCGATAATAAAAGCCGCGCAACTGGCCGCTCTGCACCACCAACGCCCAGCCATCATAACTCGAATTCGCATATTTGGAGACGATAGTCTGCGGCAGCGCGGTGTTGGTCGTGCAGCGAAACCACGCCGTGACGGTCATTGGAAAGGCGTCCAAAGCCGCGTTGTGGCCCACGCTGGCGGAATTGTTCGTGCCGTTGAACCGCAGTGCGGTGCCGGGCAGCGCCGAGGCGGAGCCGGCTGCCAACGCAAAACAAATCAAGAGCACCCACCGGATGAACATTTTTTCCATGGTTCAAAAAAAGCAACCTTTCTACCATGAGTAAGAAGAATTCATGGCGATGGATTACAAGTTTTCCGAACTTTTTTCGCGCGAAACGAATCAAGGTGCCTCGAAGAACAGCAACTGGTCCTCGTCCGAATTGACCGCCAGCCGGCGCCCGTCCGGTGAGAATTGAAGATGCGCGCCGGCGTGCGGCAACGGCTCAGATAACACTTCCCGCAAGGTCGGCAGGTGCCAGAGTTTTAGCGACTCACGCTGGCTGATGGAGGCGAGCGTGCGCCCGTCCGGCGAAAACGCCACATCGGTCGTCTCCTGCAAATGACCCGGCAGCAGGCCGGCCGAAGCTCCATCGTCCGTGTGCCAGAGACGGATCGTTCCATCCACGCTGCCGGTGGCGAGCAGCGCTCCATCCGGCGAAAACGCCAGGCCACCCACAAAATCATAATGCCCGGTCAGGATAATTTTTCCCCCGGTCGCGACGTCAAAGAGCTGCGGCGAACTGTTTCGCTCCACGCTAACAACCAGTTTTCTGCCGAGTGATGAAAGCGCGGCGGCGCGAATGGGCGGCGTAGGTCCGGCAAAAGAATTTTGTAAAATGCCGTTTTCAGCGTCCCAAACGCGCACCAAGCCGTTCGGGTCAATCGCAAAAAAGAACTGCTGCTCTGGCGACATCCCACAAGCGGCAAATTCGCCGACAGCGGACGGGCTCTCGGCCAGCGGGATGCGGCGGACCGCAGCCGCAGCCATCGGCGACCAGATTTCCAAAGCGCGCCGGTCTTCGGCCAGCGCCACCACGTTGCTGCCATCCCGCGAAAAGCCGACCACGATATGCCGCGCCGCGAGATCTGTTTTTAACCGCAACCGGTTTGTCACCATCCACAGGGCGTAAGCACCTTGAGGCGATGGATTCACCGTGATTAGTTGTGTGCCCGTCGGCGAAAAAATGGGGCGACAGGAATTTTCGTGGCTGATCTCATTTTGTGGCTGCGGCGCGGCCAACTCCCAGAGCATCACGTTACGATCTTTTCCGCCCGTCACAATTTGCTTTCCGTCGGGCGAAACGGCCGCGCACCACACTTCGCTCTCATGCCCACGCAGAATATTTTTTGGCACCAAAGTGCTCCGATCCCAGAAACGAATGGTCTGGTCCGAACTGGTGGTAAAAATCGCTTGGCCATCGGGAGAAAAGTCCGCGTCCCAAACATTAAGTTCGTTCGCGGAAAAAATTCGCGGCGGGCCTTGAACTCCGGTTTTCCAAAGGGAAACCTGGCCGGACCAACCAGCCGAAAGCAACTCGCCGCTGTCCGGGGAAAAGTGCAGCGACCACACGGGATTCTTGGTCGGCAACGTGAACCGCAAACGGCCCGACGGCGCTTCATAAAAATAAATGCCATTGGTTTCCGTCGCGACCGCCAGCCATTTTCCATCCGGCGACAACGCCAGCGTGCGGCCGTTTTCTGCCAGTGTGCGCAGGCGCTCGCCGCCAGGCAACTGCCATAAACTCACCGGACCGGTTTCCTCCCAATAAAATGGACTGGATTCAGAAGTGGCCAGCAGCGTGCCATCACGCGAAAGTGAGGCGAGCTTGCCGGGGAATTTCGCGCGCGGCTGCCACGAAGCCGTGTCCAGCAAATGCACCGCATCGGTGCTGGCGATGATCAATTCCTGTCCGTCCGGAGTGAACACGAGCGACCAGACGGCGTGAGGACAAATATTGAGCGTGCGGAGGCATTTCCGGGTCGGCGCGTCCCAAATTTTCACCTGCCCGCCCATGCCGCCGCTGGCAAAGGTTTTCCCATCGGGCGAAACCGCCACACTGGTTACGATCCATTCGTGCTGGCCCAACGTCAGCAACTGTCCGCCTTTGGCATGGTTCCACAAATAGCGCCATTCGAAGCCGCGCAAATCTGTTTCGCCCGGCGATGGCTGCAATCCTGCCAGCGTGCGCCGGGCGCGGCCAAAATCGCCCTGCTGGAGCAGTTGGCCGGCAAGCGCCACGTCGGCGGCGTAAAGATTCAGTCGCGTCTCCTCGGCATTTTTTTCGGCCGCCTGCCGCTGTCGCACTTCTCCCTGCGCGTGTAAATTCGAGTTTCGCCATTCATAAAGAATTCCCGCAAGTCCGCCGCCCAGCACGAGATGGAAGACCACAATGAATGCTGTCAGCGCCGGCTTCCGCTTGCACCATAGCCAAACGGCTTCGGCCGGCGAAACCGGGCGCGCGCGGATCGCCCGGCCCGCCAGAAACCGATCCAAATCCTCCGCCAGCTCGCGTGCCGTTGCGTAACGGCGCGCGGGTTCTTTGCGCAGGCATTTCAGGCAAATGGTTTGCAAGTCCGGCGGCACGCTGGGATTCAATTTTCTTGGCGGCACCGGCTCGGCAGTTTGAACCTGCTGTAAAATTTCGTGCAGTGTTTCCCCCTGAAATGGCGGCCGACCGGTGAGCAGTTGATACAAAACTGCGCCCAGCGAATAAACGTCGGAAGAGGCGGCGATGGCGGCGGAATTCCCGGCCGCCTGCTCGGGCGGCATGAAATTCGGCGAACCGAGCACCGCGCCGGGAAGGGTTGGTTCGCCGCCGCGGTTGAAAAATTTTGCGAGCCCGAAATCGGTGATGCGCGGCTGATCAAAGACATCCAGCAAAATATTGGACGGCTTCAAATCTCGGTGCAGCACGCCGCGTTCGTGGGCATGCTGCACCGCCAAGGCGATGGCTCGAAGATAGCCCGCCGCGCGCCGCGCCGGCAGCGGCTGGTCGCGGACGAGATTGGAAAAATTCTCCCCGTCCACATATTCCATCGAAAGATAATGGGCGCCGTCACATTCGCCCGCTTCGAAAATGGTCACGATGTTCGGATGCCGCAGCGCCGCCGCCACCTCCGTTTCAGTTTGAAAGCGCCGGACAAAATCGCGTCCCGCAAACGGGCCCGACAGCACGACCTTTACGGCGACAATCCGGTTGAGGCTCAATTGCCGCGCACGATACACCACCCCCATGCCGCCGCGCGCGATTTCTTCCAGCAGTTCGTAATCCCCCAGCCGGCGTAGTCCGGCCGCGGCATCGCCCGCAACGGGACTCGCAAATGCCAACCGGCCGAGGCAATTCAGGCAAAGACCGTCCGCCGCATTGGCGGAAATTTCCATGCCACACGTCGGACATTTTTTTTGGGCGGTCATTTCAAAGCCTGCCGGTAAATATTTTAGAAGCAAATGCGGCGGCAGATTACAAATTCACTGGTTCAGCACCGCGAACAGATGCCGCATTTCTTCTTCGAGATCGGCAGGAGTGGCGACGGTCTGCGCCAATTCGGTGCGCACGATTTCGCGATAGCGCTGCCGGAGCCGGTGCACCAAGACCGGCACCGAAGCCGGAGCAACCCCGATTAGTTGCGCGACCGCCGTATATTCAGCCGCCGCGCCTTCCGTCGTCAGAAAAATTTTCAGCGCGTTGAACTGCGGCATTTTGCCGGCCGAATCCAATTCCAACCTCAATTTCCCGAGCGCCTGTGACAGCACGGCCTGCGCCCAGTTTTTGTCGAATAATTTTGCCGGCGGAAAATCCTCGCCCACTTCGAACCGTCCCAGCTGTTCGTCCGTCAGTTCATCCAGCGGCAACGGAATTTGCCCGCCGCCGCGTTTGAGCGCCGTGGCGCGATCGTGCTCGTTGGCGAGAAAATGGGTGAACGCGGCGAGCAGAAACGTGCGAAATTTTCCTTTCGTGGCCTCCAGCCCGGCGAAATCGTTGCCCGCCAGCAGGCGCGAAAAAAACTGTTGCGTGCAATCCTTGGCATCCGCATCACTGCAACCTTTGCGGCGTGCAAAAAAATAGACCGGAAGCCAGTAGGCGCGACAGAGTTTTTCCAACGCGGCAGCGCGATCCGGAGAAAGCGACTGCCCGGCAAGCCGCACCACGCTCCAATGCGTGGTGTTAAACTGCGCGGAATTTTCCACCGCTTCGCCGCCAAGCGTAAGAGGTTGCATTTCTCGTGGCAAAACATAGCCAGAACCGGGACAAATTCAACTGCATGATGGAAGATTTTGCGGATCGCGGCAGCGGCACTGCCCGCTCACTGGGCGAACGCGCCGGCGGCAGCACGCTTCACAAATCAGGATCTGAGTTTCGATCTCGCCTTTAGGAAGATCAGCAACAGCAGTATCGCGAACCCTGATAACACCGCTAGGCCAACCAGCTTGGATGGCGAAGCCGGCGTTTTTTTGATCGTCACGAGGAGATTATCAAACCGGCCGGCGCCAGAACTCCAATTGTCGTCATATTGATTTGCCTCGAGGGTAATGTCAGACAGCCGTGATCCGGCGGGCGCAAGCAGGTCATCGGCGGTGATCGTTTTATAGCCAGTCATCACGGAGTCGTGAGTGCTGCTGCCGACAAAAAAAACTTTTTGAGCCAGAAAGTTGGTCGCGTGATCGAAGAATCGCAACTGAATGCGCAGGTTGTCGCCGTCTTTGATCTGGCCGGGCAATTTATAGGCAAAGGAAAATCTCAGCGGCACGTTGCCATTGGTGGCTGGTCCCAGGGAGAAAATTTCCGAGCGCCAACCGGCATTGCTTTGACGGTTGGAGTCGGAGTTTTCAAGGGTGAAATCACAAGCCCCAGCCGCCGGATCGGCGCGGTCGGTGCTCACCGAGCCAGCGCCGCTGGTGCCGTAAAACCAATGTTCGGATCCTTCCTCGGCTCCGGGATTGAGCGGCCCAAGCAGGGCTCGTTCCCGATCCGCAAACATCGGCGGCACGGGAGCGGCGGTTTTAACCACCAAAACTTCACTGAACTCCAAATCTGGCTCCAGTCCAAGGCCCAGTTCATGGACAACCTTATCCGCACTGGCGCGCGCCGTGGCGTCATCGTGTATTTGGCGCCGGGTGGCGGCGTCGAACCGAAACGCGTAGTCATAAAAATTGGTCAGCCCGGTTTTATCCACCACGGACAAGTTGAAATACCGCTTTAATATTTCCGGCACCACGGCGACAGGCATGTTGGTGAAATGCAATTTAATGTCGTCGAAGCCCCAACTGCGCGTTTCACCGGGATCGCAGACTTTCATGCCGGGCAGGCCGGGATTCACGATTTTTAGCGCGAGCACCGGGGTTTCGTGAATTTCGTTTTGGGCCGAGTAGCCCAACTGTTGGCGGATGGCGGCTTGGAGCCGCTGCCGGGCATGGTGGTTGACGGTGACGAGAAAATCAAAATTGCCTTTCGGCGCGTCCGGCGGCAGTTCCACGCGTGCCGGATATTGGGCGTAGGCTGTGGCGATAACTTCGCGCAAGGGCGCATTGCGGCCAACGATCCACAAGTCATGCGTGTGCGGACCGGGGGCAATGGTGGGGTCTTCGTGGCGCAGAAAGGAGAAATGGGTCGGGCGCAGGACAACGAGGCCGGCGGGCACTTGTTGCAAACTGCGGAAGTTGAGCGCGAAATAGTCGTTCTTGATGGCGGGGAAGAAAATCAATTTTACGACCACGGCCGCCAGCGCCGCCAGCGCCAGCGCGCCGGCCATGACTTTCGTTTTTTTCATTTCAGGGCTCAATGCGGACGCGGAGTTGGCGGCATCCAGTTCAGATGCCAGTAACATTGCCAGAGGTTTTCGAGTTTCACCAAATCTACGTGGCCGTCGGCCATGCCGATGTTTAATGCGCCAGGCAGAAGCTGGCTGGTATCAAAGACGCGGGGCGCTCCAGCCGGATTGCCGGCCGCGTGCCGGTCAATGGTGCAGCGGGACATGCCGCCGGACAACCATTCGCCGTCGTAAAGATCGTCGGCGGGCGGATCGGTTTCCTGCGGCCACAGGTCCACCCATGCGGCGTCACAAAAGACCGGTGTTTGGGTCGGCTTCTGCAACATGGATTGTTTGTTCATCATGTATTCGGGATGCGCCGTGGCGCTGTAGGTGGCCTTGTCGTAAAGCCAGCCGTTGAGCGCATAGCTGCCAATATAGAGATTGGTGTCACCGTTCCAGGACCAGGTAAGATCCGCCGCTCCCGGAACGCCGCCAGACGCGGCGGGTGGCGTGACGGGTTCGGGTTCGTGGGTGGAGGGACAAATCAATAACCGATTTTGATTGCCATAGTATGCGCCCATCCCCATCCAGAGCGCACCAGGATGGTCGGAATAATTATATGCCGCGTGAGAACCGCTCTCCGTGGCATAGGTAAAACTGGCGAGTGTCAATTGCCGGACGTTGTTCAAACATTGAACCTGTAGGGCCTTTCTCTTGGCCGAGGACAGCACCGGCAACAGGAGCGCGGCAAGAATGCCGATGATGGCAATGACGACGAGCAGTTCGACCAGAGTAAAAGCCCGTCCGCGCTTGGTCACGCCACGATGCATAATGACCGGCTAATTACACCCCGCCAGAAGAATCGTCAATGCCATTCGTGACCGAGGAAATTCCTTCCGCTTCTTGTCGAAACACCAAGGCCCGGCGAGTGTCGGTCGGCCGGTCTTTCAAATTGCTCAAACCTCAGCAAATTTTTGAACATGGTTCTGACAACATCCGACGGCAAGAGCGAAGCAGTAAACTAATTCTTCCATTAATAATCCGCCAACGACACCGCAAACGAATCGTGGACTTTCCCACCGGCATGAACGACAATGACAGCGCTCCCGCCTGACAAGCCGGATCACGGAACGGTTTTCGCCCGAATTTTTTATGACCAAAAAACCAGCCGCCGCGCCGGTTGCCCATGCGGCTCCGGACAAGGAAACCGAACCGCAGCGGTTCGAACGCATCCTGGCCCGCGCCGAATTCAAACCCTTGAAAGCCGTGTTCGACCACCTCGGCGCGGACACCGCGACGAAAGTGGCGGCGCTAATCACCACCAATACTTACCAGATGTTTCTCGGCAAGCTGGGCTATCGCGTGACGGTGGTGAAGCAGATTCACGAGCAGGATTGCTATTCACGGCTCGGCCCGGCCGGCGGCATCCGCGCCGTGGTGCCGTTGCACGACACCGCGACTTACAGCACGCTGGTAACGCTGGTGAACTACGATTCGACCGTGACCACCACGCAAAAATCCGTTGACTATTACGACGACCAACTGGCCGAGTTCAAAACGCAGTTAATGAATCGTTCCGGCAACGCCGCTTAATTTTTCGCGGCTGGAAACAGGTCGCCGGCAATAATTTTATGGCCGGTGCCGGCAGGTCGTGGTTTAATTTCGCCCAGCCAAACCAAACCCTGCCATGAATGGATACCTTTTCACCGCCGGCCTCACCCAATCGCAAGTGCTCCCGGCCGCCGGCCGGGGCGGAGCGGATACGATTCAGACTTGGGATGCCTGCACGAGCGCGATCATTTACGGCGGCGATCCGGAGCAAGCGCAGAAACGGTTTGAAGCTTCCTGCCAGCCGCCGGCGGAAGCTGAACCTCCGGGCCGCGTGGAAATCAAAAAGGTCGTCGCCGCCCAATTCATTGATCAACTGCTCACGGAAGCCGGCGGCCAGCCGCTGGACTGGCCGCAAATTTCCCAACAGGTGAACGACGTTTTGCAGGCCACGCCCGTGGATGATTTTGAACAAGGCTACTGGGTGGATATCAACCAAGCCGTGCCGCCCGGAAAAATCAGTGCCGATACGGAATCGTTGCAGCGCGATTTGCCGGAAGACATCCGCTCCGGTTTGAATTGGTCGCCCGACAAAAAATTCTTTTTTCTCGTGAGCGTGCTGGCCGCGCAGCTCGGGCCCAACTTTTTTGACGGCAAAACGGAAGCCCGCGCGGCCGCCGGCAGCGAGGTTGACGAAGAAAATGCCGCAGCCGAAAAACCGGATTTGGACGCGACGGTCGCCGCGCTGCCGGAATTGCGGGACAAGGAAGCGGCGGCCTTGATTGAGGCGCGCAACTCCGTGGTCGCCGCATGGCTCTGGCGCAAATATGCCGCCGACACCCGGCTCGCGACGAACGAAATTAAAATTGATCCGTGCTGCAGTTTTTTGCCGGTCGAATAGCGCCGGTCGGCGGCCACGCCCGCATTAGCCAAATCAGTTTGACGACTTCAGCTTGAAGCGATTTTCTATTCGCCGCCTTCCATGTGGTAATACATGGTCTGCAACGCGATCTTGCCCGGGCCGGTGAAGCGGTTCCAGACGATTTGTCCCGCGCTGGCAAAAAATCCCGTCGAAAGTTTCTGAAACATCGTCTGCATCTGCACCGAGCGATCCTTGTAAATCCAGCCGCCCGGCTCAATGTCAATCGCCTCGCCCGCCGCGAGCGTGACCTCGAACACATTGCCGAAGCCGTGCAGCCAGAGAATGCCTTCGCGCCCCGGACACGAAAACGTGTCAATGAAAAATCCCGTGCCGCCGAGCAGCATGTTCGCCGCGCCGCGCACGCGGGTGAAGGTGTATTCCACATTGTCCGTCGCGGCGAGCCACTGATGTTCCCGCACGTCCACGCTCTCGCCAGGTTTCAAATGCAGACCAAAGACATGCCCCGCGCCGTCGCGGCTGAAGGCGATGCGGCCCGGTCCGCTGGCACCGGTGAGCAGAAACGGCATGCCCGCGAGCATCCGCTTGAACGCGCCTTTCATCGGGTGCAGCGCGATCTGCACCGCCGGATCTTTCCAGAGCAAAATGTGATGCTCGAAATAAACGCCGGTGTTGCTCAATTCCAGATGCAGCGCCGGCACCAGCTCGCCTTCGATGTGGTAAGTGACGCCGCCGAAGGTTTCGTTTTGCACGTTGGTCGTTAATTGAACGGGGACAGCCATATTTTTTATTTGGTTGGGGGTTTGAGTGCGGAAAAATTTGAACGCGGTCCGGCTCCGACGTCAAGTTTATCCTCAAATGTGCCAGCCGCGCGCCGGCGCTTTTACCACGGGCGCAGCAGGTCGGGACGGCTTTTGCGGATTTCCCGCCCGCTCGGCTTCCGGGGCGAGCCGGGCGAATCTTCGGCGACCGGAGTTTGCGCGGCTTCCGCTTGGATCGCCGTCAGCGCCTCCTCAATGACGCCGAGCAATTCCTGGCGGCCCTGCGCCAGCGTCGCGGAACATTTGAAGCTGGCCGGCAACTGCTCAAACCAGCCGGCGATGCGGGCGGTGAAGGCCGCGATGTTCGCTTCCACGATCGCGGGCTTTTCTTTGTCCGTCTTGGTGAAGACGAGCACGAACGGCACGGCGTTGCGCGCGAGCCATTCGATAAAATCCACGTCCATGGCCTGCGGCTCCAGCCCGGAATCAATCAGCGCAAAAACCAGACAGAGATTCGGCCGGTGCTTGAGATAATGCGCCACCGCCTGATTGAACCGCGCGCTGTCTTTCTTGGCCCCTTCCGCGAAACCGTAGCCCGGCAGATCCACCAGCCGCCATGTTTGGTTGATGGTGAAAATGTTGATGAGCTTGGTGAAACCCGGCGTGGGCGAGGTGCGAGCCAGCCCGTCCTGACCGGCGAGCAGGTTCAGCAGCGAAGATTTGCCGACGTTCGAGCGGCCGATGAAGGCGAATTCCGGCAGCAGCTCGTCGGGACACGCGGCCAGGTCCGGCGCGCTGCAATCAAAAATGGCGGATGAAATATGCACAATGAAAAATAACGCCAGCAGTATCGCAGCAAACCCGGCCAGCGGATACCACCAATTTCAAAGCTGGCGGCCGGCGCGGGCGGGGATTTCCGCCGGCAATTGGCGGCGCCCGCGGCCCGGCCGGTTTATTCCTTCAAAACACATTGACGCAATCGGCGCGGTTCCGCTATGCTGCACGGCTCGTTTAACTCATTTTTTATTGTGAACGTAACCGTTGAAAATTTGGCCCCGTGCAAAAAACTCGTGCGGGTGGAACTGGACGCAGCCGCCGTGGACGCGGCGTTTGCCGCCATCACGAAAGACTACCAGAAGCAGGCCGCGCTGCCGGGCTTCCGGCCGGGCAAGGCCCCGCTGCCGATGGTCGTCAAAAAATACGACGCGGAAATCAAGGAGGAGGCCAAACGCAAGCTCATCGGCGAAAATTACCGCCAGGCCATCGAGGAGCAAAAACTCCAGGTCGTGGGCTATCCCGACATCGAGGAAGTGCAGTTCGGCCGCGGCCAGGCGCTACAGTTCACCGCCACGATTGAAACCGCGCCGGAATTTCAACTGCCGGAATACAAAGGTCTGCCGGCGCAGCTCGAAACGAAAACCGTTTCGGACGCGGACGTGGAGCGCGCGCTGGAACTGCTGCGCGGCCAGAACGCGAAATTTGAAACCGTCGCGCGCCCGCTCGCCGGCGGCGATATTGCGGTGGTGAATTACACCGGCACTTGCGACGGCAAACCGATCTCGGAGCTGGCACCGACGGCCAAAGGCCTGACCGAGCAGACAAATTTCTGGGTGGAGACGGCGGACAACGGGTTCATCCCCGGTTTTGCCGCGCAGCTCATCGGCGCGCAGGCGGGCGAGAAGCGCACGGTGAACGTGGATTTTCCGGCGGATTTCGTGACGCCGCAATTGTCGGGCAAAAAGGGCGTTTATGAAGTCGAAGTGGTCGAGGTGAAGGAAAAAGTTTTGCCGCCGCTTGACGAGGAGCTGGCGAAGAAATTTGGCGCGGAAAATTTGGAGAAGCTCAAGGAAGGCGTGCGCAAGGATCTGGAAAACGAATTGAAATACTCGCAGTCCAAGGCGATCCGCGCGCAGACAATCCGCGCGCTGCTGGGGCGCGTGAATTTTGAGCTGCCGGAATCGGCGGTCGCCAACGAGACGCGCAACGTGGTTTATGATTTGGTCCGCCAGAACACGCAGCGCGGCGTCGGGCGCGAGCTGATTGAAAAACAAAAGGACGAAATTTATTCCCACGCTGCGGTCAGCGCCAAAGAGCGCGTGAAACTGGCGTTCCTCGTCGGCCGGATTGCCGAGCAGGAAAAAATCACGGTGACGCAGGATGACGTGCTGAAACGCGCGCAGCAATTGGCGATCATGTATCAGATGCCGTTTGACCAGTTCATCAAGGATTTGCAGAAGCGGAACGGAGTGAACGAACTTTACGAACAGGTTTTGCAGGAAAAAGTGCTGGAACTGATCGAAAAGAATGCCACCATCTCCGAAGGCGCGCCGATAAGATAACCTTTCGGTTACTTTGCCGCGGCGGCCGGCGTCTGGTTTGCCAATGAAAAAAATCGGTGTCAGTTTATTTGTTGCCGGCCTCGTGTCGGCGGCGGTCGCGCAGACCAATGCGCCGGCGGTGCGGGCCTTGTCGCTGCAAGATTGTCTTGCCGAGGCGCTCAAGCACAACTTCGACGTGCGGGTGGAGCGCTACGAGCCGGAGAAATCGCTGTTCAATTTGCACGCGGCCTACGCGGGCTATGATCCGACGTTGAGCATTTCCGGCACACATCACCACAATGACCAAGGTGGTCTGCTCACGGTGGGCGGAACGCAAATCACCAATGTCATCAATGGCATAACGAATATTGTTACTTCTCCGGGCGGTATTCCGGTGACCGACTACAATTCATTTGATACCAAACTGGGCGGCACCCTGCCTTCCGGGGCGACCTATGGTTTGGATGGAAATGTCACCAAATACGACGTTAACGGCGACAGCTCGAGCGGCAGCGTCGGCATAAATCTGGACCAGCCGCTGCTGAAGAATTTTTGGATTGATGAAACGCGGCTGAACATCAGCGCCGCCAAAAACCAGTTGAAATATTCCGAACAGGGTTTGCGCCAGCAGCTCATCACCACGGTCTCGGCGGTGGAAAACGCGTTCTATGAACTCATTTATGCGCATGAAAATGTCGAGGTTCAGCAGGAAGCCTTGAATCTGGCGCAGACACAGCTCGACGAAGACAATCAGCGGGTGCAAATCAAGGTGATCGCCGAACGCGGCGGGACGATCGAACAGGACCAGGCGCAAGTGGCGCAGAGCCGCGCGAATTTGATCGCCGCGCAGTTCACGCTCGTATCCGATGAAAACACGCTGAAGAATCTGATCACGGACAATTATCTGCAGTGGCACGACGTGGACCTCACGCCGGCGGCGACGCTGGAAGCAGTGCGACAATTGTTTGATGTGCAGGACAGTTGGAGCAAGGGGCTGGCCGCACGGCCGGATTTGTTGCAGGCCAAGCTGACGCTGGAGCAGCAGGGCATCCAGTTGAAATACGACCGCAACCAACTTTTTCCGCAGCTCGACCTCACGGGCAGCTATGGTTACAACGGTGCCGGGCAAGGTTTTGGTGACGCCTTCGATCAGTATGGCACCGCGAACCGGCCGTTTTACAGTTACGGCGGGCAGTTGTCCGTGCCGTTGAGCAATGTGGGACCACGCAATACTTTGAAGTCGGACAAGGCTGTCGAGCAGCAATATCTGCTAAAGCTCAAGCAGCTCGAACAAAACGTCATGGTGGAAATTGACAACGCAGTGAAGCAGGCGCAGTCGGCCTGGGAAAGCGTCGGGGCCACGAAGCAGCAGCGCATTTATGCCGAAGCCGCGCTCGACGCCGAACAGAAAAAATATGCCGTCGGCAAAAGCACCACTTTCACCGTGCTGCAGTTGCAAAATAATTTGACGGCGGCGCGCTCGCAGGAAATCCGCGCGCTGGCCAACTACAACGAAGCGCTTTCAAATCTCGCCCAGCAGGAGGGCAGCACGCTCGAGCGCCGGAATCTGGATGTGACGGTGAAGTAAAAAACCATAAGCTTAATCGTCAGCTTAATCTTAATCCGTTTTGAGATTATGATTACGAGCCAGATTTGGATTAAGAAAAGAGCCGCGGAAACTTACCAGAAATTCCACGCGCCGCGCCAGACGATCCAGATTCCCAGCAGAAAATTCGTGATGGCGTGCGCCGTCATCGTATCGCCCAGCCGGTTTTTCCGCAGCACCAGCCACTGATACGCCGCGCCGCACACGATGCCCGCGAGCCATTCATTGTGCGCCAGACCAAACAACGCCGCCGTCGCCAGAAACGGCAGCGGTAAAAATTTATTCAAAGGCACGGACAAAAAATTCTGGCTGGCGAGGTAGCGATACAAAAACGAGCGGTAAAAAGTTTCTTCCAGCGGCGGGACGACAAATGTTGAGCCAAGAATCCGCACCACCACAAACAGCCACGCCAGCGCGGAGCCGACGCCGAACTGGGCGTTTGGATTCCACGTCGGCAGCAGATTTTTTGGCGGCGTTGAAACGCCGAGCTTCACCCACAACGAATTCTGCGTGGTCCATTCGCCGCTGATGCCAACCCAGATGGCAAAGATGCCGACGCCGACCGCGACCGCCTCCCAACTGAACGCCCAGCGCATTTCCGCGACGAGCGGGCGGATTTCAAAGATGAGCCAAGCTCCGACGAGCGTTTTGGCAAAATAAAACCAGTAGGCCGAGGCTGGCCCGAATTTTCCCTGCGCGGCGGTGAGCAAAACGAAAATGACAAACGGCGCGACGCGGGCCGCCAGCGGCGAACGGGATAAAAATTTTCGCAGCGGCATTGTGTCAGTTGCCCATGCCAATTTTGATTTCCTTTTTGTCCGGCCCGACGAGCGTCACGGTGAATTTGGAAATGGACTTTACGCGAAACTCGTGAAATTGGTCGCCGGTCCGCACGGTTTTGCCGTCCACAATGGCGGATGACCCGGTGGGCGAATAAAAAATGCCTTGCAGCTTGGGCGCGGACGGCGGGTTGAGCGGCGGCGGCGGTTCGACTGGATGCGGCGTGACGGCGGGCAAGGTGATGCCGACGACCGGCGGCGTGGCCGCCGGATCGGGTGTGGCCACAATGGTGCGGACGGTATGATGCGCCACCGCCCAGCCGATGAAAAAAATCGCCGCGACAATCAACAGAATCACGATGGCTGACAACAGCCAAGCGGCCACCGGCGAATCTTCGTCGGCCGTCGGCTGGAGCGGCGGCAGCGCGCTGGGCGCGCTGCGCGGCGGGGCTTTACGCGCCTGCTTCAAGGCATCGTTGATCAAACTCATGCGTGAATGTTTCCTTCCAGTTCGCGGATGGCGCGTCCCACCATCCGATAATTGATCCGGTAACTGCGTTCGACAAAGCCCGCCAACAGCGCCTTGTCGCAAATGGCGTTGACCAGGCGCGGAATGCCCTGGCTGTAGCCGAACACGCGCCAGATGGCCGGCATTGTGAACGTCGGCACGCCGGCCGAACCGGCCAGCGCCAGCCGGTGGTGAATATACTGCCCGACTTCGTTCCGCGTCAACGGATTCAAATGGTAGCGCACGGTGATGCGCTGGCGCAGTTGCCGGAGCTTGTGGCTGTTCAGGCGGTCGCGCAACTCCGGCTGGCCCATCAAAACGATCTGCAACAATTTGCGGTCATCGGTCTCGATATTGGAAATCAGCCGCACCTGCTCCAGCAAATCCTCCGTCAAATTTTGCGCCTCGTCCACGATCAACACCGTTTCCTTGCCGGCCAAAGTTTGCTTCAGCAGAAAATCGCTGATCGCCGCAATGGTTTCCAGCCGGTCGAGGCCTTTCACGAGCAAACCGAATTCCGTGGCGATGGCCCGCATCAGTTCATCCCCGTTCAGCACGGGATTCATGATCAGTGCGGTGGAATAATGGCCGTCGAGATGTTCCAGCAAGGCCCGGCACAAGGTGGTTTTGCCCGCGCCAACTTCGCCGGTGAGCTGCACAAAGCCTTTGCGCTCGCGGATGCCGTAGAGCAGATGGTTGAACGCTTCGCGGTGTTTGGTGCTGTGAAAAAGAAAGCGCGGATTCGGCGTGATGTCGAACGGCGATACTTTTAATCCATAAAACTCCAGATACACGCTGGGGTTTCTAGCAGAAATCACCGCCGGATGCCATCAAGAATCGCCGGCTAAATCCAGCCGGAGGCTGGCGGTCACGCGTGCAAAATCTTTCGCGCCGCCGCGACCAGCGCCGCCGCTTCCGCCGGCGTGCCGACGGTGATGCGCAGAAAATCTTTCAGCTCCGGCGCGCGGAACCAGCG
Organism: uncultured Verrucomicrobia subdivision 3 bacterium; assembly: GCA_903944085.1. Lineage (GTDB taxonomy): Bacteria > Verrucomicrobiota > Verrucomicrobiia > Limisphaerales > UBA11358 > UBA11358. The sequence continues at coordinate 12,311 of CAJAQO010000033.1, read as the reverse complement.
CACGAGAATTTTCTGCCCGCGCAATTTCGCCAGCCAGTCCTCCGCCGGAAACAACGGCGGCCGGGCGAGGATGAAATTCGTCTGGCTCGGCAGCACGCGAAAGTCCAGCGCCGTCAGCTCGCGGCCTAGCCATTCGCGGGTGGTGATGATTTTCTGAAAATTGGCGCGGTAATAATCCAGCTCGTCGAGCGTCGCCTCGGCGGCAATCTGGCCGAGGCCGTTCACATTGTAGCTGTCGCGGATTTTGTCGAGCGCCGCGACGAGTTCGGCCTGGCCAACACAATAGCCGACACGCTGGAAACACAGCGAATATGCCTTGGAAAAAGTCCGGGCCACCAGCACGTTCGGAAATTTCAAGGCGAGCGCCAGCGCGTTTTCCGCCGCAAAATCCGCATACGCCTCGTCCAGCAGCACGACGCCGCGTTTTTGCGCGCGGCAAAGTTCCGCCAGCGCCGCCGTCCGGTAGCCGCAGCCGCTGGGCGCGTTCGGCGTGGTCACCAGCGAGAGCGCCGCGTTGAAATCCCATTGCCGGCCGCGCTTCAGCTCCGCCGGGCTGGGCAGGGCAAAATCAAATTTCAGCATCACCGGATTTTTCACCGCGCCGTGGATGTCCGCCAGCACCGGATAGAGCGAATAGCTCGGGACAAAATACTGCACCACGGACTTGGAGCGGTCGGCCTGTTTGCCGAAAATGGCGCTCAGCCCTTTGCTCGGCTCGGCAAAGGCCCGCACGGCGAGCGCCAGCACTTCATCGGAGCCATTGCCGACGAAAATATTTTCCGGCCGGCAGCCGTGCAGCTTCGCCAGCTTTTCGCGCAGCCCCTGCGCCGTCGGATTCGGATACAGCCGCAGCCGCCCGTCCACCGCCGCCTTGACCGCCGCCAGCACGCGCGGTGCCGGCGGATACGGATTCTCGTTCGTGTTGAGTTTGATCAACCCTTTGATCTTCGGCTGCTCGCCCGGCACATAAGCGTGCAAGTTGTGGACGAGCGGACGGATTAAATTGCTTGGTGTTTTCATATTACTCGCAGTTCTGCGGATTTTCCATGCGCGCCGAGGCCTTCGAGTTCCGCGAATTTTTTCACCGACTTCAGCGCCTTCTTCAGCGCCGCGCGATTGTATTCCACCACGCTGGTGCGGCGCTGGAATTGATCCACCGTCAGGCCGGCAAACGACGCGCCCGCGCCGTCAGTCGGCAGCACATGGCTCGGCCCGGCGACGTAATCGCCGAGCACCGTCGGCGACCAGTTGCCGAGAAAAATCGCGCCCGCCGTCACGATGCCGCCGCTCACGCGCCGCGCATCGCGCGCGATGACTTCGCAATGCTCCGGCGCAAGCTGGTTCGCCAGCGCCACGGCGTCGGCGGCGCCGGCCACCTGAATAAGCCAAGTGTTGCGGTCGAGCACGCGCTGGATGAATTCGCGGCGCGGCAGCTTGGGCAACTGTTTGGAAATTTCCTTTTCCACGGCCTTGAGAATTTTTGCGGAAGTCGTCACGAGCCAGACGCGTTCGTGGCCGGAACCGTGTTCAGCCTGCGCCAGCATGTCCGATGCGGCAAACTGCGGATTCGCCGTGTCATCGGCCAGCACCAGCAAATCGCTTGGTCCGGCGAGCAGATCAATCGCCACGCGCCCGACGAGCAGCCGTTTGGCCATGCTGACGTAGGCGTTGCCGGGACCAAAAATTTTCTGCACGCGGCGAATCGTTTTGGTGCCGTAAGCCAGCGCCGCAATCGCCTGCGCGCCGCCGACGCGGTAAATTTCCGTGGCCCCCGCCGCGCGAGCCGCGAACAAAATCGCCGGATTGATGGAACCGTCTTTGCCGCACGGCGTGGTCACAACGATTTCCTGGCAGCCGGCGACCTTCGCCAGCGTGATGGTCATTAGCGCCGTGGAGACCAGCGGCGCGGTGCCGCCGGGAATGTAAACGCCGACGCGCGTGAACGGATCAAATTTTTCGCCGACGCTCGCGCCGTGGGAATTTTTTCCGGCCCACGCTTTTCGTTTGGATTTTTTGGCGAAGCTCGCGATATTGCTTTCCGCTTCCGCCACCGCCGCGCGCAGCGAGTCATCCGCCTTGAGCGACGCGGCCATCAACTCCGCCTGCGTCACGGCGAGTTGCTCGGCAGACAGCTTTGCGCCGTCGAATTTCTCCGTGAATTCCAGAACCGCATCGTCGCCGCGCACGAAGACCTCGTGCAAAATCGCCTTGGTGCGCGATTCAATTTCGGCGTCGAACAAACTGGAGTCGGCGGCAACTTCGCGGAGCTTCGCGACAAAATCTTTGTCGGTGTGGCGGATGATTTTCATGCGCGCAGCCTATCAAAAATACCGCCGGAAGGAAGAATTTTAGGCTGGCGGAATGCCGTTCGCCCGCCAGACTTTCGCAGAATTGATGAACAACCTGCCGCCAAACCTCCAGCCGCGCGATATTCTGGGCGTGCCGTATTTCCACACGCAGACGTCGGATGGCGGCGATTTGTATCTCACGGAGTTCGGCCTGCCATTCGCGCAGCAGCTCATGCCGGAGAACTGGCGTGAGCCGGACTGGTTCCTCGCGCACCGGCAAAAACTGCGCGGCACCAGCACGATTTACCGAACCGTGACCAAGCCGGCGGACGGAAAAAGTCTGGAAATCGTTGTGCGCTACAACCGCGTCGGCGAGGAATTGCCGGTGGACACGCTGACGCTGGAAAAATTCATGAACGCGGATTTCAACAGCCCGTTCGAAGAAATCGCCCTGCTCATGCAACTGCGCGCCGCGCGCCGCGGTCCGGGCCGCCGGCGCATTCCCACCAAAAAACCCCTGGCCATTTTTGCGCCGCCGGATTTGCTCCAGCTCTGGCAGAGCGGCCGGCTGGAATCCAAGATTTCCCAGAAACTGGCGCGTTATCCGCAGGCCACGCTCGACATCCGGCGGCAATACATTTTGCTCTACGGCTGGATCACCGGCTTGGACGCGCAACAGGTGGCCGACCAGCGCCAGTTGGCCGGCGAAATCCGCGAACAATTCCTGATGGAAACCACTGGCTTTGTCACCGCCGAACTGGCCGAGGTCGGCTTCCGCGTGCTGGACATGAAGCCCGCCCACGTCATCCTGCGCTTCGACGCGGACGGCAACTTGAAACGTCGGCAGGACGGCGAGCTGCTTTACGCGCTGGTGGATTACGAATTGCTGGAGCCAATCCCGGCGGGCCAAGTGTCAGCTTGAACCACGGCCCGCGCGCGGTTGCCGGATAAACTTTTCTTCGCGTTTCCTTTGTGTTTATCTGAGTGCATCTGTGGCTCATAAAAATCCCATCATCGTCGCGCTCGACGTGCCGTCGGCGGAACAGGCATTGAAACTCGCGGAGCAAATTGCGCCGGCCGTCGGCGCGTTCAAGATCGGCAAGGAACTGTTTGTTTCCGCCGGGCCGCACATCGTGAAAAAAATCCGCGCGACCGGCGCGAGCGTGTTTCTCGATCTGAAATTTCACGACATCCCGAATACGGTCGCCAAAGCCGTCGCTGCTGCCGTGCGGCTGGACGTGCAAATGACTACGATTCACACCAGCGGCGGCAGCGAAATGATGCGCGCGGCGGAAACATCCGCGCAAGACACGGCAAAATCGCTCGGCCGGCCCGCGCCGCTCGTCCTCGGCGTCACCGTTTTAACGAGTTCAAATAATGAAACGCTCGCGGAAATCGGCTGCGAAGCGGACACCGAAAAACAAGTTTTGCGGCTGGCACAGCTCGCGGTGAAATCCGGCTTGCGCGGACTGGTCTGCTCGCCGCTGGAAATCATGGCGCTGCGAAAAATCTTGCCGGCGCATATCCAGCTTGTCACGCCGGGCATCCGCACCGGCGCGGAAAAAGCTGACGACCAAAAACGCACGCTGTCTCCGCGCGAAGCGATGCAGGCCGGCGCGAGTTGGCTGGTGATTGGCCGGCCGATTTACGCGGCGGAAAATCCGCGCGCGGCGGCGGAGAAAATTTTAGAATCCATTTCTTAGCCACAGATTTTCACAGATGAAACACCGATTGAAATTATGAGCGCAAAAACCATCACCGTCGTCGCCACCTTTCAAGCCCGGCCGGGCCAGGAAGCGGAGTTGAAAAAAGTCCTGACCGGACTGGTCACGCCCACGCGCCAGGAAGCGGGCTGCCTGAATTACGATCTGCACGCCGCGCCGGACGAGCCGGCGAAATTTCTCTTCCACGAAAACTGGACGAGCCAGGCGCATCTCGACGCGCATTTACAATCGCCGCACCTCAAAGCACTGTTGCCACGCGTGGAGGAATTGTGCGTGGCGTTTCCGGAGATCAAAATCTGGGAGAAAATCGCCTAGCGCAAAATGATTTCGACGACCAGCGGAAGAATTTTCGTCGGATGTTTCGGGGAAATTTCAAACGCCGTCTTCAGCCGGATAGCCGCAGCGTTGGCTTGGGCGGCGTCTGCCGCGTGAATGCGGCAAAGCGTTCCTGATTTTTCCACGCGCTCGCCGGGCTTCGCGATTTGATCCACGCCCACGTCGAAATTAATGGCGGATTCTTTCGTAAGCCGTCCGCCGCCAATGTCCCGAATCACTTCACCAATGACGCGGGCGTTGCATTTGGAAACGAAACCAGCTTTTGGTGATTTCACTTCCGCCAACACTTTCGCCGTGGAATTCAGCGTGAGCTTTTGGCTGAAAGCTTTCAAGTCCGCGCCTTGCGCGGCGATCATCTCGTCCCATTTTCGGCGCGGCTCGCCGGAGTTCAAACAAGCTTCCGCCAGCTTGCGCGCGGCGGCGAGGGTTTTGGATTTTTTGGTTTGCACCAACAAATGCGCGGCGGAATCAATTACCAGTTCGCGCAAATCAGCCGGGCCTTTGTTTTCAAGGCATTCAACACTTTCTTTCACTTCCAGCCAGTTGCCGGCGGCGCGGCCGAGCGGTGTGTTCATGTCCGTCAAAATGGCGCGGGTGTTGGTGCCGCATTCGTTGCCGAGCGCGACCATGGCCTTCGCCAATTTACGCGCGTCAGCTTTGGTTTGCATGAAGGCGGCGCCGCCGGATTTCACGTCGAGGATCAGCGCGTCCAAACTTTCCGCCAATTTTTTTGAAAGGATTGAAGCGGTGATGAGCGGGATGCTCGGCACGGTGCCGCTGGCGTCGCGCAGCGCGTAAATTTTTTTATCGGCGGGAACCATTTTGTCCGTTTGCCCGCAAATGACGCAACCGACTTGCTGGACTTGCGCGACAATTTGCGCGGCGGGCAACAGCGTTTGGAAGCCAGGAATGGAATCCAACTTGTCGAGCGTGCCGCCGGTGATGCCGAGGCCGCGACCGGAAATCATCGGCACGCGGAAACCAAGGCACGCGAGCAGCGGCGCGAGGGGGAGCGAAACCTTGTCGCCGATGCCGCCGGTGGAATGTTTGTCCACGAGCGGGCGCGCGTCGTGCGGAAATTTCAGCACGTCGCCGGAATCGCGCATGGCCAGCGTGAGCGCGGTGGTTTCGGCGGTGTCGAGTCCGCGAAAATAAACGGCCATGAGCATGGCCGACATCTGGTAGTCGGGAATTTTCCCGGCAGTGAATTCGCGGATGAATTCCTGAATCTGTTCCGGCGCGAGAATTTTTCCTTCGCGCTTCGATTCGATGAGAGGGAGAAAGTTCATTGATGTTAAAATCTCCAATTAGTTTGTGGTATCCGACGGACATTGTTGAAATTAATCACATTCAATCCCTTTTTCTGCAAGTAACCTGCCAGCGGAAAATCCACAGTCAAAACAAGAAAATTTTGTTTTGCCAAATGACTGATTGCGGTGTCTGTCAGACCAAACCGTTCAAAAGTATCAATTTTGGCAAGAATTTTTGATGGTTCTGAATGCTCGTCGGTTTTTTCAATCAGAGATATGAAACGTTGAAAGAATTTTACATGATTCGCGTTTTTGATTTTGTCCGCGTGATTTGAGACTTCAGTTAAAATGTGCGGCGTAGCGACTAATTTTTGAAACTGGCTGACAAAATCACGAAGTTGATTGAAGTCAGTTTCATCGAAACCTTGATTGGCAGTGACTTTTTCCTTCTGAATCAATGACGGGTCAAGACTTCCGACAAGGAGTAACAAAAGAAGGTTTGTATCAAGCAGCAAATATTTGCGGTGGAACTTGTTCATCACCGGAGGGAATCTTCGACCTAGTCCAATTTGCGGATTTTCATCGAAATCACATTGCCGGTCTTGGCGTTAACTTTGAAGATCTTGAATTTGCGCCCCGGTGAGGATGCTGAAAATAAATTTGACAAAGGAGATTGAAGTGGATTTACGGACGCAGTTCGTGGGCGAGGAGGCTCGTCAAGACCAAGAGTGATCAGCCAACAATTTTCCTCCTCTAAAAACTCAACCTCTTCCAAGGCACCATTCGAAGCCGCTGCGTTCGGGAATAGTTCATTGAAATACTCCAGCGCCAATTTTGCCGCTTGTTTGGCATCAATCCGTTTTCGTATGGTTTTCGGCTGTTTGAATTCTGCGGTTGCCATGTTTTAACTATACGTCGCCCCGGTAATTCATCAAGGCTTAACCCACAAACTTTTTCGCCGCGATGGTCGAGTTGTGGCCGCCGAAGCCGAACGAGTTGTTCACGATGACGTTCACCGGCATTTCGCGCGCGGTGTTCGGAACGTAATCCAGATCACATTCGGGATCGGGATTTTGCAGGTTGATGGTCGGCGGAACGACGCCATTTTTGATGGCCAGCGCGCACGCAGCCATTTCCACCGCGCCGGCGGCACCGAGCATGTGACCGGTCGCGCCTTTGGTGGAGCTGACGACGAGTTTCTTGGCGTAGTCGCCAAAAACCGATTTGACAGCCTGCGTTTCGCAGATGTCGCCTTGCGGTGTGGAAGTGCCGTGGGCGTTGATGTAATTCACGTCGGTTAGATTCAGGCCGCCGGAGCGCAACGCCATTTTCATGCAGCGCGCCGCGCCTTCACCACCAGGCGATGGCGAGGTGAGATGATGCGCGTCGGCAGTGTTTCCGTAACCTGCGATTTCGCAATAAATCTGCGCGCCGCGTTTTTTGGCGTGCTCCAATTCTTCCAGCACAATGACGCCTGAGCCTTCGCCCATGACGAAGCCGTCGCGGTCTTTGTCGAACGGACGCGACGCGTGTTTGGGATCGTCGTTGCGCGTGCTCATGGCGCGCATCGCACAGAAGCCGCCGATGCCGATGGGCACGATCGTCGCCTCCGCGCCGCCGGCGAGCATCACCTGCGCGTCGCCCATCTTGATGGTGCGCCAAGCCTCGCCGATGGCGTGGTTGGCGGTGGCGCAAGCGGAACACGTGGCGAAATTGGGGCCGCGCAGATTGAAATACATCGAGACGACGCCAGAGGCCATGTTCGAAATCAACATGGGAATCATGAACGGCGAGAGCCGGCCCGGACCGCGCTCCAGCAAAATTTTCAACTGCTCGCTGGTGGTCTGCAGGCCGCCAATGCCGGAACCGAGGAACACGCCGATTTCGTCGCAATTTTCTTTCTCAAGTTCGAGGCCGGAATCTTTCAGCGCGCTCCACGCGGCATAAACGCCGAATTGGGTGTAGCGGTCGGTGCGGCGGATTTCCTTGGGCGACGGAAACGCGGGCAGCGGATCAAAGTTTTTCACCTCGCCGGCGATTTTCGTGTCAAACGCCGTCGCATCAAACGCGGTGATTTTGTCAATGCCGCACTGCCCGGCAATGAGGTTTTGCCAGAAAGTATTGAGGTCGTTGCCTAGCGGCGTGACGACGCCCATGCCCGTGACAACCACGCGGCGGTCGGAAGAGTTGTTTGCCATGACAAAATCAAACGGGGCAGTTCCGGCTGTGTCCAGCCTAAACTGCCCCGCCAGTGCAAATTTCGCTTACTTCGCGGTTTCTTCGACGTATTTGATGACGTCGCCGACGCTCTGGAGTTTTTCGGCCTGCTCGTCCGGCACTTCGATGCCGAATTCTTCTTCGAGCGCCATCACGAGCTCGACGGTGTCGAGCGAATCGGCGCCGAGGTCTTCAATGAATTTCGCCTGCGGAGTCACTTGTTCCGGCTTGACGCCGAGCTGTTCCACGACGATGTCTTTTACACGTTGGTCAATTGGTTTGTCTGACATAAATAATGATGCCTGTTTTCTAGCTTACAACCGCTGTCCGCGTCAAGCCTTGATTCGTGGAATCGTTAAATTGCTAAATTGTTAAATCGTCCGGCCCGGTCAATGCCGCCGTTACCATTCAACAATTCAACTGTTTAACCAATCACATGACCATGCCGCCGTCCACCGTCAATACTTGACCCGTAACGTAACGCCCGGACGCGCCCGCCAGATAAAGCGCCGCCGCCGCAATGTCCTCCGACTGGCCGAGACAGCCCAGCGGAATCTTCTTCAAAATTTCCGCGCGCAGCGCCTCGTTCAGTTCCGCCGTCATGTCCGTCTCAATGAAACCCGGCGCGATCGCGTTGACCGTGATGCCGCGCCCCGCGAATTCCCGCGCGCACGACTGCGTGAAGCCGATCAAGCCCGCCTTGCTTGCCGCGTAATTGCTCTGCCCCGCGTTGCCGATGAGGCCGATGACCGACGAAATGTTGATGATGCGTCCCGCGCGCGCCTTGAGCATCGCCCGGCTGAACGCCTTCGTGACGAAAAATGCGCCCTTCAAATTTGTATTGAGCACCGTGTCCCAGTCCGCGTCGCTCATGCGCATCACCAAGCCGTCGCGTGTCACACCGGCGTTGTTCACCAGAATGTCCACCTTGCCGCAATCGGCCAGAATTTTTTCGGCGGCGGCGCTCACGGCGGCGGAATCCGCCACGTCCACGGCAAACGCCCAAGCCTTGCCGCCGAGCGCGCCGATTTCATTGGCGACCTTCTCGGAATTTTCCTGCGTGCGCGAGACCACGACGACCTCCGCGCCTTCATTGGCGAATTTCAATGCGATGGCGCGGCCGATTCCGCGCCCCGCACCGGTGACAACGGCAATTTGATTGGTGAGTGAACTCATAAATTATTTTTCAGCCACAGATGAAACACAGATTGAACACAGATTCAAAGCTGTATTTTTATCTGTGAAAATCTGCGGCTAGGTTGAAAGTGTTTTCACCGTTGCGTCCAAGCTGGCCGCGTCTGCGATGTTCAGCATCTGCGCGGATTTATCAATGCGCTTCATGAAGCCGCTCAAGGCCGTGCCCGGGCCGAGTTCGATGAACCGTGTAAAACCCTGCGCCAGCAGCGCGCGCATGGAAGTTTCCCACAACACCGACGCGCAAACCTGCTCGACAAGCTTGGCGGAAATTTCCGTCGGCGTGCCGTGCGCCTGCGCCGTGACATTGGAAATCACCGGCACGATGGGCGCAACCAGATTTACCTTCGCCAGTTCCGCGCCGAGCTTTGGCTGCGCGCTGGCCATGAGCGGCGAGTGATACGCGCCGGCCACCGGCAGCGGCAATGCACGTTTTGCGCCTTTGGCCTTGGCCAGTTCGCAGGCTTTCGCGATTTTTTCCGCCGCGCCGGAAATGACAAGCTGGCCGGGACAGTTCAAATTCGCCAGCACCACGCCGGCTTCCGCGCAAACTTCGCGCGTCGGCGCTTCGTCCAGGCCGATGATTGCAGCCATGCCGCCGCGCGTCGCGTCGCAGGCTTCCTGCATGAATTTGCCGCGCTGGCGCACCACGCGCAGACCGTCCTCAAAACTCATCGCGCCCGCTGCCGTCAGCGCGGTGAATTCGCCGAGCGACAAACCGGCGGTAGCCTCAAATTTGAAATTTGGCGCGCGCTCCTTGAGCAGTTGAAACGCGACCCAGCTCATGAGAAAAATTCCCGGCTGCGCGTTTTCGGTTTTGGTCAAATCAGCTTCCGGCCCGTTGAAACAGATGCCAGCGAGATCGTAGCCAAGCGCGGCGTTGGCGCGGTCGAACCACGCTTGCGCGCTGGGAAATTTTTCGGCCAAATCTTTGCCCATGCCGACGACTTGCGCGCCCTGGCCGGCGAATAATAATGCGGTTTTGCTCATTTCAAAAATTTTAACCACAAAGCGGCAATGTCACGAAGCAGAAATTTTTGAACCCGGCCGCTTCGTCTATTTGATGTTTCAGTGGCGAAGGGATTTTCGCGGAACCGATCGCGCAGAGGTTGGCGCGCGATTCACCAATCGGTCGCTGCAACCAGCACGGTGGCCAGCCGTTCCAAGCCCGCTTGGTCGGCGGCATCGAAACGGTTCAGCTCCGGGCTGTCCAAATCGAGCACGCCCAACACGACGCCGTTTTTCAAGAGCGGCACGACGATTTCCGAATTGGAGGCGGCATCGCAGGCGATGTGGCCGGGAAATTCATGGACGTTGCGCACCAGCACCGTTTTGCGTTGCCGGGCGGCGGTGCCGCAAACGCCTTGGCCGATTTGAATCCGCACGCACGCGGGCTGGCCGTGGAACGGGCCGAGCACCAGTTCGTTGCCGACGAGCCGGTAAAAGCCGGCCCAGTTCAAATCCGGTAGCGCATGAAAAACCAGCGCGGCGGTGTTGGCGAGATTGGCGATGGCGTCGCGCTCGTCCGCGAGCAGCGCGCGGAGCCGACGTTCCAGTTCGCCGTAGCCGACGCGCGGGTCGGTGAAATCAATGGCGCTTGGCGAAAACACGCGAACCATCGTAGGCCAGGGCGGGAAGGTGTCGAGCACATCCGGCTTGCCGTCGCGGCGCATTTGCGCGACAACTCTGCGCGCAGCCATGCAACACCTGGTCGAAGATTTTTTGCAATACCTGCGCCACGAGCGCGGGCAGTCCGACAACACGGCGAAAACTTATGCCGCGCTGCTCGGCAAATTTACTGCGTGGGCGGAAAAGCAGGGCCTCGCCGGCTGGCTGGAAGTGGAACTGAAGCATCTGATGGCGTTTCTCCAGCACGAGCGGGCGCGTCCGCTGGCCGACGCGCCGAAGGAATCCACCCGGCGCTTGAGCGGTGAAAGTGTTTATCTGGAAATCGCGGCGCTGCGGGCGTTTTACAAATTTGCCGAGAACGAAAAATTGCTGCCGGCGAACCTCGCGGAAAACCTTTCTTTGCCGCGCCGCTGGAAACGCCTGCCGAAAGCCTTGAGCAATGACGAAATTAAAAAACTGCTCGAACCGGAAAATCCAGAAACGCCGCAAAGCTTGTGCGACCAAGCAATTTTGGAACTCGCTTATGCTTCCGGCCTGCGGCTGTCCGAATTGAAAAATCTGCGGCTGGAGCAGCTTCATCTCGACGCCGGGTTCATCAACGTCATCGGCAAAGGAAATAAAGAACGCGTCGTGCCGGCGGGGCGCAAGGCCGTTGAATCGTTAAATCGTTACATTGAAATTGGGCGGCCAAAGCTGGTCACGCCCAAATCACCGGCGAATGTTTTTTTGACGCAGCGCGGCACGCCGTTCGCGGCGGTGACGCTGTGGCTGCACATCAAGAATCGCGTCCGCCGCGCGGGCGTGGAGCGGAACATGACGCCGCACATGCTGCGGCACAGTTTTGCGACCCATCTGCTCGAGCACGGCGCGGACTTGCGCGTGATCCAGGAACTGCTCGGCCACGCCAACATCAGCACGACGGAGATTTACACGCACGTCACGGGGAACCGGCTGCGGGAGATCCACCGCAAGTTTCATCCGCGCGCGTGAGGCTGTAGCGGTTGCCTACAAAAGCGTGGCTGGCGGGTGAAGCTGCCTGGCGAAATGAACACGCTCGGTCTGTGGTTGAGCTGCGGCGGCTGGCATGGGCATCACCATTTCGCCATCGAACCAACCAGCGGAAACCACGACGCGCTGGCCGTCGCCGCCGGTGGAAAATACTGCGGCAACCGCGCGGCGCACGCCGCACTTGCGTGGAATCTCTCCTTGCACGTCGGACCGGTTCAATGACTTTAACCATGAAACTACAAATCGTCTGCGGCCAAGAGGAAATTCGTGGGTTACAACAAAAATCAGGCAAACGCTATTCGGGAGAATTCAGTCGAGCCGCGCACCGTCAAAGCTGGACTTGGCGCAGTGGCGCTTTATCATGGCGCACCGTCATGAACGAACCGGCCAACATCCCTGTTTTTATCCTCTGCGGCGGCCTCGGCACGCGCATCAAGGAAGAAACTGAATTTCGCCCGAAGCCGATGGTGCCTATCGGCGAGCATCCGATTCTCTGGCACGTCATGCAGCTTTATGCGCGCCACGGTTTTCGCCGCTTTGTCCTATGCCTCGGTTTCAAAGCGGAGGTGGTGAAGGACTACTTCAGCAATTTTCATCTGCACAACGCCGACTGCACCATCAAGCTCAAGACCAACGAGGTGACCGTCCACGAACATCGGCACGAG
>CAJAQO010000032.1 GCA_903944085.1 uncultured Verrucomicrobia subdivision 3 bacterium | reverse complement strand
GCTCCTGCTGGTCTTTCAGCCGGACGATCCGGTAGTTCCGGTCAAACGGCTGCTGGCGTTGCAACACTTCTTCCTGCAAATAACGCTGCATTTCTGCACGGTCCTGCGGATGCACCATGCCCAGCCAGCCCGCCTCGTCACGCGGCGAAGCGGAATCTTCCCAGCCAAATAATTCATCCAAAACTTCCGAGCCGGTCCAGATGCCGGTGGTGAAGTCAAACCGATAGGAGCCGAGGCCGGCGATCTTCTGCGATTCCAAAAGCTGCTCGGTCGTTTCGCCCAGCATGTCCATCACCTGCTGCCGGGCGGTGATGTCCCGCACGGCCGCCAGTTCGACCCGGCGGCCTTGAAAGTGAATGATGCTGGTGGCGATTTCCACAGCAAACCGCTCGCCATTCTTTTTGCGATGCCACCGCAGCGGCACAAAGAGATTGCCCGCGCCAGCGATGGCGTGCGTCTTGTCCGGCTCGGCCGAAAGCTGCTCCGCCGTCAACTGGAACATTTCATCCCGGCTGTAGCCGTAAAGCTTCAGTGCCGACTGGTTGACGTCCACGAGCCGGTGCGTCGCGCAATCCACCAGCAACAGCGCGTCCGATTCCAGTTCAAACAACTGCCCGTAACGCTGCTCGCTCTCGCGAACTTTTTCTTCCACCTGCCGGCGTTCGGTAATGTCCAGCCCGGAACCCAGCAGGCAAGCCTGGTCGTCAATGACCACCGCTTCCGCCGACCATAAAATATGGGTGAGCTGCCCGGCCCGCCCGCGAATCGTCAGTTCGAGATTGCGCACCGCACCCAGTTCTTTGAGCGTGGCGATAATGGCCGCGCGCTGTTCGATTTCCAGCCACACGCCCAGTTCGAACGCGGTGTGCCCGATCACCTCGGCGCGGTTGCGTTGCACCATTTTCAAAAAGGCCGCGTTCACGTCCAGGTAACGGCCTTCCTCGATGGTGGAAAGCGACATGGCCACGGGACTGGCGTTGAAGGCGATGGAGAATTTTCTTTCGCTGGCGAGCAGTGCTGTCTTGGCCTGAATGCGGGCGGTGATGTCGCGGATGGCGGCCAGTTTCAGCCGCTGCCCGCGCGATTCAACCACACTCGTGGTGATTTCTGCGGCAAACGGTTCGCCGCTCTTTTTCCGATGCCAGCGCAGCGGCACATGGACGTCGTGGCGATCCACTGCGGCGCGGGATATTTCCGGCTCGGCCGATATATCCTCCAGTTTCAGCCGCAACAATTCTTCGTGGCTGTAGCCGTAGAGCCGCTGGGCCGACAGGTTGGCATCCAGGATCAAATGCGTCTCGCAGTCCGCCAGCAGAATCGCGTCCGCGTCCATTTCAAACAACTTGCGGTAGCGCTGCTCACTCTCCCGCAGCTTCTCCTCACCCAACTGGCGTTCAGTGATGTCGGTAATGGTGCCGATCATGCGAATGGGCCGGCCGGCTGCGTCACGCATGGAATCGCCCCGCGAGAATACCCAGCGATAGCTGCCATCCTTGTGCCGCAGCCGGAATTTGACCGCATAACGCTCGCCCTGCTCCAAATGTGCCCGGATCATTTCCTCAACGCCCGGCCAGTCTTCCGGGTGAACGAGCCGCTTGAAGAACGCCAGATCCGGCACCACTTCACCGGATGCGTAACCAGTGATTTCCCAATAGCGCGAACTCAGGTCGGCGATGCCCGTCTGGAGGTTCCAGTCCCACAATCCATCACCGGTGGCCTGCGTGACCAACCGCAATTGTTCTTCGTTCAGGAGCTTATTTTCCAAGGCCGTCTGGGCGGCGGCTTGGGCCTGAATGCGCTGCTCCACTGCCAACGCCCATTGGCGCAACATGTCCCGCACGGTCACATACAGCAAACCGCCTGTCAGCAGCACGAAGGCCCAGCCTTTGTAAATGGAAATCGTCGTGCGCGTGTCCGGATCGTGGATGAAGCACTTGACCAGTTCGTCGGAAAACAAAACCCAAGCGCCAGCCACCAAGACGTAAAGCAAGGCGACCGTGAAGGCTTGTCGCTGGGATTTGACCTGCATAGGTGGGACATTTTAATCTTCGGCCAACGCCCGGCAAGCTTAAGCGAAAATAAATCCCTTGTTTATTGAACAACCAAGGAACGAAGGAACAAAATTTTCACGACTTCGTTACTTGATTGCTTGGTTGTTAAACCGCCGTGCTGGTTTTGGTGGGCTGATTTTTCAACCACGAAACACACGAACTACACGAAATGGGAATTTGCGGAGTCGTGGAACTCGTCCCGCCGGAATTGAGGTGGTTTCAGCGGGAATTGCTGTTGTTCCGGCGGGAACCAAGACCATGCCAGTTGGACTGCAGACTTGGCCGGTTGGAACCGAGGCAATTCCTGTCGGAAGCCTGGCAGTTCCGGCAGGAACGGAGACAATTCCCACTGGAAACGCCATGATTCCTGGACGAATGGCGGCCATTCCTTTGGGCACCGGCGGGATTCCGACCGGAACTGAACCGCCGCCGATGGCTTGCTGACCGTGCCGTTCGAGGCGTCAAAAGCAGACCGACGGCTGTAAGAGGCGGCGATTTTAATTCGCGTTTACCGTTGGTAATGGCACAGGTAGGCGACATCGGCGGCGGCTTCGACTTCGAACTTCACGCCTTGGGGGACGATGAAGAACTTGCCCGGGCCGTAGCTCTGCCATTCGCCGCCGGGCAGCTTGGCCTTGAGCATGCCGGCCACGATGTGCATGTGCTCGATGCAATCGGTGCCGAAGCTGTATTTGCCGGGTTCGATCACACCGACGGTGGCCGGACCGTCGGCGGTGCCCACGGCGAGACTCTGAACTTTGCCTTCAAAATAAGAATTGTGTTTCATGCGCGCGTTTTAATGCCGTTTTTTTGCGCAATTATCAATACAAACTGGCGGTGGCCTGATAGCGGATGAATCAATTGTGGAACCGGCTCAATGGCAAAATGGCGCAGGCGATGAACGCAAGAATCGTCAGCAAAACGCAAGCCCCGGCAAAAATCAGCAATGAAACCGAAAGGATAATCAAGGATCTGGCGGCGGGGCTCATTTCCCGATGCAGGCAACTGCCATGCAGAATCGTGAACGTGAGCGCGATGGGCAGGAGGGTGCAGACCGCAAAAACCGCCCAGCCCATCTGCAACATTTCCGCCACCGGTTGCCCAACCAAAAACACATAGGCCACGCATAGCAAACACACTAACGAGGCAATGATCTCCGCTCGCTCTGCCGGTGACTGAACTTCCGTCGGCAATTCGGTTTGATTCATAAAATCAATTGGCTGACGACCGGCAACTTCAGCCCCACTTCGCCCGATGTCAAACGCAAAACCCAGCGGCGGCGCCTCCGGGTCATTTTGCTTCACTGCGGAAATCCAGCTCGCTGCGCGCGGCGTTCAAAAAGGTTTTGAAGGCGGCGCAGTTGGCCAGCATCGGGTATTCGTTTCTAATCTCCGCCAGCAGCATTTTGCCCCACAGCGAATTGACCCAGAGATTTGGAAAATCACGGCATTGTTGCGGCTTGACGGCCTGCACCGCGCAGCCATCGCCCGTCAGAAAAATGCACGCGCCGTCCGGCTGTTCCGTCAAGGCCAACCCGCGCCGATCCGGACGCAGCCGCGTGAACTGCTGGATAAAATCCGTTTCGCTCAATCCCTTGAACGCGGCGAGCCGTCTGATTTCCGGTTCCGACAAACACACCTGGCCCGGCCAGCGGCAGCAGGCCGTGCAACGCTCACATTCCAAAATCATCGGCACGGACGCAGGATAATTCATCGCGGCCGCAAGCCAAGTCCCGGCGCGCGGCCCCGCAAAATGGTTGACAAAAAACGGGTTGATGAGATAAAATAATTCTTAATTGGAGTGTTTGTTCTGGCAAAAAAATTTCGTCGCCGATCTCCCGGCGCAGGAGGCGACTCGCTGGTGCGGATGCAAACAGCTTTGTCCGAGCAGGCGCGAACTGGTGCAAGGATCATTTTAACAGGCCTAAAACAATTCTCTCATCACCGACTTCGCTTATGAAAAAAATATCCTCTCCGATGATCTGGGCAACCCTTTCGGCCATCGTCCTGCTATTCATCGGCTATCCGGTCTGGTCGAATCAGGTGCCGGACGCGTCGGTTTTCAAACCCCTCACCGCGCAACTGTTCACGGGCTTGATGGGCTGGCTCTTTGCAGTGGCACTCTTTGTAGAGCGCGCCGTGGAAGTCGTCGTCCTGGTCTTCCGCGATCAGCAGGCGGATTTGTTGGAAGATGCGGTTGATCAGGCGACCAAGGTGCTCGCCGTCGCTACCAAAAAAGCCAATGATCTGGCAGACGCTGATCCCGCCAAGAAAACGGCCGTTGACGCGGTCGAGGCGGCTGGCGCAAAACTGGCCGTGGCCCAGCATGATCAAATAGTTTATCGCGCCGAAACCAAAGAGATCGCGCTGCTGGTGGGTTTTGCGTTTGGCATTTTCATCAGCCTGGCCGGCGTCCGGGCGCTGCACGGCTTGCTCGCGGACAATGCGTCGGTGGGCACGATTTTCACAGTAGCTGACATTCTCGTCACCGGTGCCGTGCTGGCGGGCGGCAGCGAAGGCATTCACCGGATCGCCAATGCCTTCAGTGGTTTTATGGATGGCCTATCCGCCCGTTCCGACCAGGTTCAGCGAAATGCCAACAATGATGTGAAACCCGATTCCAAAGCGTGAACTTATGCCTGACGACTTGAGCAAAATTAAAAACATCGTCATCCTGATGATGGAAAACCGTTCCTTCGATCATCTGCTGGGCTACTTGAGCCTGCCGCCGTTCAACCGCAAGGATGTGGACGGCCAAAGCCTTGATCCAACCTGGTTGCAGCAGTTCACCAACTTTGACGGTGGCCAGGCGATCCAGCCGTTTCATTCCACTGATCCGCACACGATGCCGGATGATTTTGATCCGCCGCACGAACGCAGCAACATCGCCGCGCAAATTGACCCGCGCCAGGACGACAGCTTTCCGCTGAATGGCTTTGTCAGCGCCATCCCGCCAAAAGTCTCCACCGATCCGGCGGTGCGGAAACTGGTGATGAGTTATTTTGGTGCCGCCGAAGCCCCGGTGAATGATTTCTTCGCCCGGAATTTCACCATCTGCGACCGCTGGTTTTGCTCATTGCCGGCTGGCACACAGCCGAACCGGCTGATGTCCATGAGCGGTCGCTCGCGGATTGATGTGAACGCAGACATCCTGCCGGATCAAGAACTGGTTTATGACTGGCTGAATCAGCGCAACATCTCCTGGCGCGTGTATCATCAGGAAATTCCGTTCTTCACGCTCATGCCAAAATGGCTGCCGTCCATTCTGTTCAGCGACAAGTTCCGCTGTTTCGAGCAGATGGAATCGGATCTGCGCAACACGCCGCCGGATCAATTGCCGCAAGTCATCTTTGTGGAACCGACTTACCAGGATTCGCCGCACACCGGCACCAGCACGGACGACCACGCGCCGGCGGGCATCAGTGACGGCCAGGAATTTTTGATGGAAGCTTACAAAGCCGTGACTGCCAGCAAAACGTTTTGGCAAGGCGCGCTGATGATTGTGGACTACGACGAGCACGGCGGTTTTTTCGACCATGTTCCACCGCCGATTATTCCGACGAATCCGTCCGACGACGCGGAATGGACGGTGCCTTTCAAATCGCTGGGCGTGCGCACGCCTGCCTTTATCATTTCGCCGTTTGTCGCGGCGGGTGCGGTCAGTCATAATTTGCTGGATCATACTTCCGTGCTCAAACTGCTGGGCGAAAAATTCGGCAACGGCTCCTACTCGCCGGAAGTGGATTCCCGTCCCGTGGGCAGCGTTTCGCATGTCCTTGATTTCACCAATCCCATTTTGTCCGCGCCGGCACCGCCGCCGCTGGACGACTATCTCAAGCTGCGTCCGCCGCCGCCGGTGGGCGTCACCCGGCCACCGCTCAACACGCCGCAGCAACAGGGTTTCAGCGAAGTGATCGCCAGCATGAAACAGCACGGCGCCGATGCCAGCCATCCGAAGTTCGGCCAGTTGCTGGGATAAACTCATAGATTGATTGGCCACCATCACCTTCCACATGAAAATAAAAAATTTATTCAATTTGTCGTTGGCGGTTATGCTCGTCGCGGTTGGCCTGCTGGCCAGTGGCTGCTGGTCGGCGCATCCGCACAGCGCGTATCGCCCCATCCATCAATGCGCCATCAACGGCGATGCGGCCGGCGTGGCGGCGGAACTGAAACAATTTCCGGACGAACTCAATTTGCCGGAAGACGACGGATTGACGCCGTTGCATTTGGCGGCGGAAAACTGCCACAGCAACGTCGTGGCGCTGTTGTTGGCCAAAGGAGCCAAGATCAATGTCACCGCCCAAGACCACGCGACCCCGCTGCATTTGGCGGCGCAGGAAGGTTGCACCGATGTGGTGGAAGTGCTGCTGGACCGGTCGGCAAAAATCAATCTCCGCGATAACCAGAACCGCACGCCGCTGCTGCGCGCCGAGCAATGGCATCAGGATGCCGTAGCTCAATTGCTAAAACAGCACGGCGGCACGGAATAAGCCGGGCGGCAGGGTGTCACGGGCCGTTCAATCGCATGATGAAAACTTGCTGATGGATTGGGATGGCACCGCCGGTTCGGCTTTTTGCTTCAGAAACGCGCGACGGGCAATTTGACAAAAAGGCAATCACTGCCTTGATTCAAAACGCGGACGGACACCCGATGACAGACGATCAGCCCGCAGGGTTTCAACCGCCGCTTCTTCCGGTTGCTGGTGCAGTGAACTGGTTTTGACCATCTTTCCGATTGAAATGGATAAAAAAGGCTTGTTTTTTTGATTTCTAGCGGATTTGGGCAATCGTATCCTTTCAGGACGAAGTTCCCACCTTGACCGACGAAGTTCCCACCTTGACCGACGAAGTTCCCACCTTGACCGACGAAGTTCCCACCTTGACCGACGAAGTTCCCACCTTGACCGACGAAGTTCCCACCTTGACCG
>CAJAQO010000031.1 GCA_903944085.1 uncultured Verrucomicrobia subdivision 3 bacterium | reverse complement strand
CGTCGCCAGCAATTCATCGAGATCCACCGGCTTGGCGAGATAATTCAGCGCGCCGTCGCGCATCGCGATCACCGCGTCGCGGATGTCGGCATAGGCGGTGACGAGCAGCACCGGCAGCGCGGGAAATTGCGGACGCACGCGACGCAGGGTTTCCAAACCGGACAGTCCCGGCATCCGCACGTCGGAAATCATCATGGAAAAATTGCCGGCGGGCAAAAGTTCCAGCGCCCGCTCGCCGGAATCCGCGAGGACGGTTTCAAAATTCTGGCTGCGCAAAAAGGAATCCAGCAGGCTGCGCTGGCCCGGATCGTCATCCACGATCAGGATGCGCGGCGGCGGCGGCGATTTGGGCAATTCGGCAGGCACAGCCCAAGGCTAACCAAGTCGGCCGGCCGCCAAAAGAAGTTTTCCCAGCGCGACGGCCCGGTTCCCGGCGAGTTTAGGATGGATTCGCGGCGGTTTTCTGCGACACTGCCGGACCGATGAAGCCGATTGTAAAACTTTTGCTCGAAGGCGGCAGCCTGAACACGGCGCAAATGGCGCAGGTGCTCAACTTGTCCGAGGCTGAAGTCAACCACCAGCTCGACGCGCTCAAAAAAGAGGGCGTGCTGCTGGGCGTGCGCCCGGTGCTGAATCTGTCGCCGGAAGATTCCGGCGTGGTTCGCGCGGTGATCGAAGTGCGCATCACACCCGAGCGCGGCGGCGGCTTCAACCGGTTGGCGGAGCGCATCTCGCGCTTTGACGAGGTGGAATCATGCTACCTCATGTCCGGCGGCTACGATTTGCTGGTGTTCGTCAGCGGCGCGAGCTTGCAGCGCGTGGCGGCGTTCGTGTCGGAAAAACTTTCCACCATCGAGGGCGTGCTGTCCACGGCCACGCATTTCATGCTGCGCTCCTACAAGGAACACGGCTTTCTGCTTGAAGGCAAAGCCGAGGAAAACGAGCGGCTCAAGGTGGCACCCTAAACAAATTTCTGATTGCCGGATTCGGATTGCGGATTGCGGCAAACGCCACGCCAAATGGATAACTCCCGTTTCATCGCCAAGCACGTCGTCAATCTGCCCAAATCGGGCATCCGCGACTTTTTTGACATCGTCGCCAAGATGAAGGACGCCATTTCGCTCGGCGTGGGCGAGCCGGATTTCGACACGCCCTGGCACATCCGCGAGGCGGGCATTTACGCGCTGGAAAAGGGCAAGACGCATTACACGTCCAATCTGGGCCTCATCGAATTGCGCCGCGCCATCAGCAAATATGTTGAAAAAAATTTCGCCGTCAGCTACGCGCCGGAGAACGAAGTGCTCATCACGGTCGGCGTCAGCGAGGCGCTAGACCTCGCCTGCCGGGCGCTGATCAATCCCGGCGACAAGGCGATGTTTCACCAGCCGTGCTACGTCAGCTATTCGCCAAGCATCACGCTCGCGCACGGCGTGGCCGTGCCGGTGCCGACGTTTGCGAAGGATAATTTTGCGCTGACCGTCGAAGCGCTCCGCGCCGCGTGGCAGCCCGGCTGCAAGCTGCTCATGCTGAATTTGCCGTGCAATCCCACCGGCGGCACGTGCGACCGCGCGCAGGTGGAGGCCATCGCGAAGTTCGCGGTGGAAAAAGATCTCATTGTGTTGAGTGACGAAATTTATTCCGAGCTGACGTTCGAGGGCGTGCATACCAGCATCGCCAGCTTGCCCGGCATGAAGGAGCGCACGATTTTTCTGCACGGCTTTTCCAAAGCGTTTGCCATGACCGGCTGGCGCATCGGCTACGCCTGCGGTCCGGCGACGCTCATCGAGGCGATGATGAAGGTGCACCAATACTCGATGCTGTGCGCCTCCATCATCAGCCAGGAAGCCGCCATCGAAGCGCTCGTGCGCGGCGAGGATGGCATGAAAAAAATGCGCGACCAATATCATCGCCGCCGCGATTTCATCGTGCGCCGGTTCAATGAAATCGGCCTGAAATGCCACCTGCCGCGCGGCTCATTTTACGCGTTCCCCGACATTTCCAAAACGGGAATGAATGAAAAGGATTTTGCCATCGGCCTGCTGCATGCGGAGAAAGTCGCCATCGTGCCTGGCTCGGCGTTTGGCGAAAATGGCAAAGGTTTCTGCCGCGCATGCTTTGCCACGAGCTACGAACAGCTCATCGAAGCCAGCAACCGCATTGAGCGGCACGTGCAGTCGCTCGCCAAAAACCCGCCCCGCCCATAAACTTCCGTTGTGCGGACGCTTTTGCGCCGATTCGCCGTCCGACTTGTCTTCCCGCCGGCAATGCTTCATTTTGAGGTCGCACCATGCACCCAAGCTTTCTCGCGGGCCTCGGCCTGTTTGCGCTCGCGTCCGCGCTGGGCGCCGCGCCGATTGACCGTCACGCGCTCGTCACGCGGCACGACGTGGTGCTGACGAATTTTGACGCGGCAAATCCGCTGTCCGTCGGCAACGGCGAATTTTGTTTCACCGTGGACGCGACCGGCCTGCAGACGTTTCCCGAAGCGTTTGAAAAAACCACGCCGCTCGGCACACTTTCGGACTGGGGCTGGCACACCAGCCCGAATCCGAACGGCTGGGACATTGATAAATTTCAATTCAAGGAATACACGAATCTTTTGGGCCGCGCCGTGCCCTACGCCGACGTGCCGCACAACCAGCAGACGCCGGAAATCAAATGGCTACGCGCCAATCCGCACCGGTTGCATCTGGGGCAAATTGGTTTTGTCCTCAAACACGCGGATGGCTCGCTGGCGACGACGAACGATTTGACGGACATTTCGCAGCGGCTGGATTTGTGGGACGGCGAAATCGTCAGCCATTTCAAATTCGATGGCGAGCTGGTGGATGTGGAAACGGTGTGCGATCCAAAGCTGGATGCGGTGGCAGTGCGCGTGCAATCGCCGCTGCTGAAATCGCAGCGGCTGGCGATTCAAATTCATTTTCCCTACGGCACCGGCGATGTGAAGACCGCCGATTGGAGCCAGCCGGACGCGCACGAAACCATTTTTTCGCAGGACAAAACCAACGCCGGCCATTTCGGGCGCAAGCTGGACAATGACACTTATGCGGTGGACGCGCAATGGTCCGCCGACGCCAGCATCACCAACACGGCGAAGCATCAGTTTGAAATCCGGCCGGGAAAAAAATCCGACGCGCTGGAATTGGTTTGCGCATTCGCGCCAAAAGCAAACAGTCGGCTGACAGATTTTGCCCAAGCAAAATCCAATGCGCAAAAAAACTGGAATGATTTCTGGCAGACCGGCGGCGCGATTGATTTGTCCGGCAGCCAAGATCCGCGGTGGTTTGAACTGGAACGCCGGATTGTCCTGTCGCAATACCTCACGGCGATCCAAAGCGCCGGCAGCAATCCGCCGCAGGAAACCGGGCTTACCTACAACACCTGGGAAGGCAAATTTCATCTCGAAATGCACTGGTGGCATGAGGCGCACTTCGCGTTGTGGAACCGGCTGCCGCTGCTGGAAAAATCTCTCGATTACTACCAGAAGATTTTGTCGCGAGCTGAAGGCACGGCGCAAAAGCAGGGCTACGCCGGGGCGCGCTGGCCGAAGATGACCAGTCCCAGCGGCGCGGAATCGCCGTCGCCGGTCGGGCCGTTTCTCGTCTGGCAGGAGCCGCACCCGATTTTTCATGCGGAACTTTGCTGGCGCGAACACCTCGACCAGGCGACGCTGGAAAAATACCGCGACATTGTTTTTCAGACGGCGGATTTTATGGCGAGCTACGCGACGTGGGACACCAACACGAGCCGCTACGTTCTCGGTCCGACGCTGCAATGCGCGCAGGAAATTTTTCCAAAGGATAAAACGTTCAATCCAACTTTCGAGCTGACTTATTTTCGCTGGGCGCTGGAAACTGCGCAACTCTGGCGTGAAAGATTAAATTTGCCGCGCGAAAAAAAATGGGACCACGTTTTGCAACATCTCGCCAAACCGGCAGTCGCCGACGGCAAATATCTTTTTACCGAGACGACCCCGGATTGCTACACGAATCCAATTTGGAACAAGGATCATCCTGCCGTGCTCGGCGCGTTGAGTTTCGTGCCCGGCCCGCAAATTGATCCGGGCACGATGCGCCACACGCTCGACTGGATCTGGCAAAATTGGAACTGGCCGGACACCTGGGGCTGGGATTATCCGATGCTCGCCATGACCGCCGCGCGGCTTGGCGAACCAGAGCGCGCGATTGATGCGCTGCTGCTCGACACGCCGAAAAATCATTACGGCTTGAATGGCCACGTTTATCAACGCCCCGGCTTGACGATTTATCTGCCGGCGAACGGCGGTTTGCTTTACGCGACGGCGTTGATGGCCGCCGGTTGGGACGGCGCGCCGAAAAAAAGCGCGCCCGGTTTTCCTGACAACGGCCAGTGGACGGTGCGCTGGGAAAATTTGCGCCGAGCGCCATAACCAGAAATGGTGATTGCCCGCCCGCGTTTGCGTGATTAGCCTGCGCGGACAAAATCCCGTAATTATTTGTTTTCCAAGACATGAGCATTACCAAATCCTTTTCGCTGGCGCAGGAACGTTACGCCGGTCTCGGCGTGGATGTTGATCACGCGCTAAAAACTTTAGCCACCATTCCCATTTCGCTGCACTGCTGGCAGGGCGACGACGTGGGCGGCTTTGAAAATTTCGGCGGCACGCTCGGCGGCGGGCTGGTGGCCACCGGCAATTATCCCGGCAAGGCGCGCACGCCGGATGAACTCCGCGCCGATTTGGAAAAAGCTTATTCGCTCATCCCGGGCAAGCATCGTCTGAATTTGCACGCGTTCTACGGCGAGTTCGGCGGCAAGAAAGTGGACCGCGACGAAATCACGCCGGCGCATTTTAAGAACTGGATTTCCTGGGCGAAGAAAAACGGCCTCGGCCTCGATTTCAATCCGACTTGTTTTTCACATCCGAAAGCGGCCGATGGTTTCACACTGTCCAACGCGGACAAAGGGATTCGCAAATTTTGGATCGAGCATTGCATCCGCTCACGCGAAATCGGCGCGGCGATGGGCAAAGCGCTCGGCAAAACCTGCGTGACGAACGTCTGGATTCCCGACGGCATGAAAGACACGCCCGCCGACCGCGTCGGCCCGCGCGTCCGGCTGGCCGAATCGCTCGACGCGATTTTCAAGAAGTCAATTTCGCCGAAGCTGAACCTCGATGCGGTCGAGCCGAAGCTGTTCGGCATCGGCAGCGAAAGTTACGTCGTCGGCTCGCATGAATTTTATCTCGGCTACACCGTCAGCCGCAAAAAAGTGCTGACGCTCGACGCCGGCCATTATCATCCGACGGAAAGTATTTCGGACAAGATTTCCAGCGTGCTGCAATTCATGCCGGAAATTTTGCTGCACGTCAGCCGTGGCGTGCGCTGGGACAGCGATCACGTTGTTATTTTGAACGACGACCTACTGGCCATCGCCCGCGAAATCGCAGTGAACGGCTTTGAAAAGCGCGTTCACATCGGCCTGGATTATTTCGACGCGAGCATCAATCGCGTCGCCGCGTGGACCATTGGCACGCGTAATATGCTGCGCGCGCTGTTGATTGCGTTGCTGGAAACGCCACTCATCCGCACGGCCGAGGCGGCGGGCGATTTCACCACGCGCCTGGCGTTGCAGGAAGAAGCCAAGACGCTACCGTTTGGCGCGGTCTGGGATTTCTACTGCGAGAGCAAAGGCGTTCCGGTCGGCGAACACTGGCTGACGGATGTGAAGACTTACGAAAAAGAAGTTTTGAACAAACGGAATTAAACCAAAAACAAAATCCTCATAATGCAACCGAATCCGTTACTTGGCGTCGTCTTCCATTGGCTGGGTGGCCTGGCTTCCGGCAGTTTTTATGTGCCTTACAAAGGCGTGCGCAAATGGTCGTGGGAAACATTCTGGCTCGCGGGGGGGATGTTCAGTTGGCTGATCTGCCCGTGGATCGGCGCGTTCGCTTTGTCCAAGGATCTGCTCGCGGTGCTGCATGAAACGCCGTCGCACACTTTTTGGATGACTTATCTGATGGGTGTTTTGTGGGGCCTCGGCGGCTTGACGTTCGGCCTGACGATGCGTTATCTCGGCATGTCGCTGGGCATGGCGGTCGCGCTGGGTTATTGCGCGGCGTTCGGCACGCTGGTGCCGCCGATTGTGAAAGGCGAATTTGCCGATAAGCTCCTCAACCATTCCGGCACTAGCGCCGGCGGGCCGATTGTTTTGGTTGGCGTGGTGGTTTGTTTGATTGGCATCGCGCTCGGCGGCATCGCTGGCGTGCGCAAGGAACGCGACATGGGCAATGACGGCAAATCTTCCGCCATTTCGGAATTCAGCCTGTGGAAAGGCCTGGCCATCGCGACATTCTCCGGCGTGATGAGTTCGTGCTTTTCCTACGGTTTTCAGTTCGGCGACCCCATCACCAAAATTTCCGCCAGCCACGGCACCGGGCCGTTTTGGGTTGGCCTGCCGGTCATCGTGGTAATTTTGCTCGGCGGTCTGACCACGAATTTTATCTGGTGCGTGATGCTGAACATCAAGAACCGCACCGGCTATCAATATCTCGCCTCGCACGTCCGCGAGGAACACGCGCATCACGGTGGCACGGGCAGCGGCGAACACGCCCCGGCGACAACGGCGGCGGCCGGCACGCCGACCGACCTGAAAATTCCCGTGCTCGGCAACTGGTTTTTCTGCGCGCTGGCCGGCACGTTTTGGTATTTCCAATTCTTCTTCTACCAGATGGGCGAAAGCCAGATGGGCAACTACAAGTTTTCCAGTTGGACGCTGCACATGGCGAGCATCATTATTTTCAGCACGCTGTGGGGCATTTTCTTCAAGGAATGGCGCGGCGCGAAGGCGCTGACCAAATCGCTCGTGGTCATCATGCTCCTGTTTCTGATCGGCTCGACCTGCATCATCGGCTGGGGCAACAAGGTTTCCGAGGATGCGACCAATGCGGCGGCCGCGCAAGCTACGCAAACTCTGCAGAAATAATCGTGCAGCGGCATGCTTTCAAAATGCAGTTGAAGCCGGGTGCCGTGACGGAATATAAAAAACGCCACGACGAAATCTGGCCGGAGCTGGCGGCGGCGCTGAACGCGGCGGGCGTTTCGGATTACTCCATCTTTCTCGACGAGGAAACGGTCACGCTATTCGCTGTGCAGAAATTGAGCGAGGGCAATACGGCGGCAGCTTTACCCAATTCCCCGGTTGTCCGCAAGTGGTGGGATTACATGGCCCCGCTGATGGAAACGCACGCGGATAATTCACCGGTGGCCAAACCGCTGCGGGAAGTTTTCCACCTCGACTGATTTTCAGATCTGAAAATCCAGCGCAGCCCCCTTGTCCGCCTTGCTCAAGACGCGCATGTCGAGGCCGTCGTAAATCACCAGTGAATTCGGCTGGACGCTGTCCATGATGAACACGTTGCCGCCGATGGTGCTGCCCGCGCCGATGATGGTTTCGCCGCCAAGAATCGTCGCGCCGGGATAAATCGTTACATGGTCCTCAATCGTCGGATGCCGTTTGACTCCCTTCAACTGCTGGCCGCCGGCCGTGGATTTCGCGCCGAGCGTCGTGCCGTGATACATCTTTACATGGTTGCCGATGATGGCCGTCTCGCCGACCACCGTGCCGGTGCAGTGATCCACAAAAAAATGCGAGCCGATTTTCGCGCCCGGATGCAGATCCATGCCCGTGCGCGAATGCGCCCATTCGGACATGATGCGCGGGATGAGCGCGACGTTCTTCAAATAAAGTTCATGCGCCAGCCGCTGCACGGAAATGGCTTCGACGAACGGATACGAAACAATAATTTCTTCTTTGCTGGCCGCCGCCGGGTCGCCGTTGAACGCGGCTTCCACGTCCGTCTGCAAAATTTCGCGGATGCGCGGCAGGCTGCCGAGAAATTCCACCGTCAGCTTGTGCGCCTCGGTCGAGATGTCTTTCTTAGCGAGGTCAGCGGGCCGCTGGTATTCCAGGCTCTTGCGGATTTCGTCCTCCAACTTGTCGAGGATGGCGTCCAGCAGCGCCGCCGTTTCCACTTTGATTTCCGAGGAGTGGATTAATTTTTCATCGAAGAAACCGGGAAACAGGAGCCGCAGCAAATCCTGTGCGATGGCCGTGACGGCGCGTTTGGACGGCAAATTTTTGCCGTCCAGATGATTGATGCCGCCGAGCTTGGCGTAAGACGCGACGAGTTGATTCGTGAGCTGCGTGACAGTTTCCACTGGCAAAAATTAGCACGAAGGCGCAAAGACTCAAAGATTTTGTCGGTCGCAACCCCGCCGGTCGGCGGGAAACTAATTCACCAGCCGATACCAGTTGTCGCGCTGGTGCGGCTCGTAGCCGAGTTCCTTGATAAGCCGATGCATGTCGGCGACGGTCATGCGGAACGTGGTGCCGGCCTGCGACACGACATTTTCCTCAATCATGATGCTGCCGAGATCGTTCGCACCGAATTTCAACGCCACCTGGCCGATCTCCAAACCCTGCGTGACCCATGAGCTTTGAATGTTTTCAAAATTATCCAGATAAATACGGCTCAACGCCTGCGTGCGCAAATACTCGTGCGCGCCGGCGGTCGGCGCTTTCAGCTTCGTGTGCTCGGCTTGAAACGTCCAGCCGATGAACGCGGTGAAATGCGCCGGGGAAAAGCGGAAAGCGGAATCCGGTAAAGCGGCAACGGAAAAAGCACTTTCTCCCGCGCCAGTTTTTGTTTCCGCTTTCTCGCTTTCCGCTTTCCGCTTTAACGAGACGTCCTGCTGGGCGCGCAAGCGCTCCAAATGTTCGATGCGGTCTTCAACGGTTTCGACGTGGCCGAACATCATCGTCGCGCTGGAATAAAGTCCGAGCCGGTGCGCGATGTCCATGACTTCGAGCCAGTCGTTGCTCATGGCCTTGAGCGGCGCGATGCGCTGGCGCACGCGGTCCACGAGGATTTCCCCGCCGCCGCCGGGGATCGAACCGAGGCCGGCAGTTTTAAAATCGCCAATGATTTTTTCCAGCGGTTCGTTGAACACCTCACGGAAATGCACAAACTCACTCGGGCTGAAACCATGGATGTTGATCTGCGGCCATTTGCTTTTGATGTGCGCGAGCAAATCCAGATACCACTGCTTGGTGAGTTTGGGATGATGGCCGCCCTGCATGAGAATCTGCGTGCCGCCCAGCGCGAGCGTCTCCGCGATTTTCTCGTCCATTTCATCCAAGCTGATGACGTAGGAATCGTCGTCTTTTTCCACGCGGTAAAACGCGCAGAACTTGCAATAGACATTGCAAACATTGGTGTAATTCACGTTGCGATCCACGTTGAACGTGACGATTTCATTGCCGCGACCGCCGTAGGCTTTGGCCTTGGCAAGCTGGCGGCGGCGGTCGGCGAGCGCGCCGAGCTCCTCCAGCGGCAGCGTGTAAAGCCGCCGCGCCTCGGCGGCGTTGATGCGCGCGCCGGACCAGACTTTTTGCAGCAAATCGTCGAGTGATGCGTCGTAAATCACGGCGGCAAATTAACCGATTCAGTTGTTTGAATCAAACTGCGGATGCGCCTGGGATCATTTTTTATCCGCCGGCCCCAACCGGCCGGCGCGGTGGAAAATAAAAATGCCGGACTGGAACGCCAGTCCGGCACGGTTTGCAAAGCGGATTTTTTATTTCAGGAACGGCACAAGGTCGCCCCATTTGCACGGATGAGTCAGCGTGCTGAAAGGCATTTCCAAAAAGAGGCCGCCTTCGAGCACGTCGGGTTTGCTGTGATCGCCCCGGTTCCACAGACCGCGCAAATAATAGCGCACCTCGCCGTCGCGGCTTTCGTAAAAGGGAATTTCGGTGACGACTTGCTGGCGGGTGCCGGCAAGGCCGTGCGTATCGCCACCGGTGTATTCGATGAAGCCGCTGCGGTTGAAAGTCAACCGCGCGCCGGCGTAGCGGGCGAACTGAAACGCGGATTCGTTATAAAGATGATCAAAGCCGACGTTGACGGTGGGACCGAGGCCGAGCGTGAGCGGTTGGCAAAAGGGGCAAACATTATTGGTGCTCGCGAACAAACGTGTGGTCCAGTGAAACCACGGCCAGGTGAAATCCGCGCGCAGCCGGAGGCCGGCGTCGCTGCCGGGCTTGGAATTGAAGTCGGACTTGGGCAGATACTGGCTGGAGATTTCCGCGTCGGCGTCGGGAATGAGCCAGCCGTTTTTGCCGGCGCGTTCGCGCAGGCCGTCGCCGTAGGCATACATTTTCGCGCTCAAAAAATAAGAGTCGTTGTTGTCGCCGTGGTTGATGTGTTGGTAGCCGGCACGGAAGCGAAAGAAAAAATTCGTGCAACTGCCGCCCGACGCGGCCGGGAGGCTGTTTGCGCAGCAGGCATTGGTGGTAAAATTGGCGGAATAAAAATTCGTCGGCGCGGCGGGAATCGTCGTGGGCATTTCAACGACGGTGACGTGCGTGGCCGGCGGCGGATTATTATCAGCCACTTTGGCCGTCGTTTCGGCGGGCGGCGGGTTGGTGATCTCCGGAGTCGTCGAGGCGGCGGCCGGGATGTTGGTGATGGTAAGCAGGTGGTCGGCCTCCGGGCCGTTGGTGGCCGGCGGCGTGGGAGCTTTGGTGGCGGCAGGAGCCGCGTTGGTCGGTATCGGTTCCGGCGGCGCGGGCAGTGGATTTTCGACCACAGTGCTTTTCTTCGCGCAGCTCAAGGCGCAGGTCACGATGAAGGCGAGAGTCGCCGTCAGCGAAATGGGCACGGACAATTTGTTCATTTTCATGGTGGCAGCGCGGTTCAATCCCAGCCGAAACAAATGAATAGGGGCAACGCGACAAAATTTCAAGCAAACTCTTCGGTGCCGCCGGGTCGCAGCCCGGCGGGAAACGGTTCCCCAGCCATGCGCACCATGGTTCGGAATTTTGCCCTCAACAGACATCGCGATGGTTGGCCCCGGCTTACCGCAAGGGAAATCCCAGCCCCGCGCGTAGCGCAAGGCTCCCGAAACCAGCGAGTTTTCCGTTGGCGCAAAACATAACAAGTTTGACTCCGTTCCATCAGGAAATTAGATTCAAGCCGATGCTGGCTGCTGAAACCAAAGTCGCGGGTTCCCTTTCCGAACGCGCTTCCGACACCGAATCCGCCCGTTCCTGGAAAAAAATCATGGAACCGGTTGTGCCGTTCCTTGATGCCGTGACGCAACAACTCATGCGGCAGGCGCGCGATTTCGACCCGCAAATCGTGCCTTACGCCGAGCACGCGCTCAACAATGGCGGCAAACATCTGCGCCCGACGCTGGTGGCGCTGGCGGCCAGCTGTTTTGGCCGGCCCAATGAATCCCACGTCAAGGCGGCGGTCATCATCGAGATGATTCATCTCGCGACGCTCGTTCACGACGATGTGATTGACGAGGCGGAAATCCGGCGCGGCAGCCCGACGGTCGCGGCCAAGTGGGGCAACGAAATCGCCGTGCTGTTCGGCGACTGCCTGTTCGCGCAGGCGCTCATTCTCGCCTCCAGTTTTCCCACCACCGACATCTGCCGCGCGGTGTCGCAGGCGACCAACACCGTCTGCTCCGGCGAAATTTTGCAGACGCAGCAGCGGCGGAATTTTCCGGCGGCGCGGCGGGATTATTTCCGCGTCATGGAAATGAAGACCGGCGAGCTGTTCACGCTCGCCTGCGATCTCGCCGCATTTTTGAGCGACGCGCCCCCGACGCAGCGCGCAGCTTTGCGCGAATTCGGCGCGGCCGTCGGCACCGCGTATCAGGTTTATGACGATTGTGTGGATTTGTTTGGCACCGAAGCCGAGGCCGGCAAATCGCTTGGCACCGATCTGGCCAAAGGCAAATTGACCTGGCCGGTGCTGCTCGCCTGGGAACGCGCCACGGTGGCCGACCGGACCGCCCTGGAAAAAATGATTAAAAAATGGCAGCCGGAAAATTTGCAGGCCGTCAACACGCTGCTGGCAAAATATGAAACCTTTGCGCCGTCAGTGCGGGAGATTCAGCGGTTTCTCGATCTCGCCCGCCAGGCGTTGCGCGGGTTGCCGGAATCGCCGGGCCGGACGGGACTGTCGGCGCTGGCGGATTTTTTAGCGCAACAAACCGGGACTTTGGTGGTTCAATGACCATGCTTATGTCCGAACCCGCCACGCTTCCCGATGCCAACGCGCCCGCCAGCGTGCTGGAAGGCGACTTGGTCCGCCGCGCCCGGCACGGCGATCTGCGCGCCTACGACGAGCTGGTGAAACGCTACCAGGAACGCATTTACGCGACAATTTACCACATGACGTCCAACCACGAGGACGCCAACGATCTCGCCCAGGAATCCTTCATCAAAGCCTACTCGGCGCTAAAATCATTCAAAGGCGGCTCCAGTTTTTACACCTGGCTCTACCGGATCGCGGTCAACAAGACCATCAACTTTCTCAAGCAGCGGAAAAACAAACACCACTTGAGCCTGGATGATCTCGACTTCAACGCCGAGCACGATCCGGACTTGGTGGCGCTGGTTTCCGACAAAACGCCGCAGCGCGACGCCGGCCTGAGCGAGCTGCAAAAAAAATTGAACGAAGCGTTGCTCAAGCTGTCTGAACCTCACAGAATGGTTGTGGTGCTGCACGATGTGCAGGGAGTTTCCCACGACGAAATTGCAGAGATCGCGGGGTGCAATATCGGCACGGTGCGTTCGCGGCTGTTTTATGCGCGCCAGCAGTTGCAGGGGTTTTTGGCGGAATATATCAAGTCATAAGTCAACATGAACGAGAGCAATAAGAATTTTGATGAGTTGAAACGGCTGCTGAAGTTAAAGCGGCACGAAGTCCCGCCACCTGGCTATTTCCAGAATTTTTCCGGCGAAGTCATTGGGCGCATTCGCGCGGGCGAAGCGGGCGGTTCCCAGAGCTTCATGGACCGACTGAATGGTCAAGCCCCGTGGCTGGTGAGCCTGTTGCACATTTTCGAAACCAAGCCGGGCGTGATTGGCGGTTTTGCCACAAGTCTTTGCTTGGTGCTGCTGATCGGCGTGGTGTTGGCGGATCGGCCGGATTCAATGCCGACGAGCGTGCTCGCAACTCCGGAAGCCACACCGGAAGCCACACCGGCGCTGGCTTCGGGGGTGCCGGCGGTGACAGACAACTCAGGCATCGCGGTCAGCACTAATCCGGTGATCAGCCTGCAGCCCGTGGCCACCTTGTTTGGCCAGCAGCAGAATCCGCTGTTCCAATCGGCCAGCTTCGCGCCGGTCGGCCAGTAAACCGGTTCAAATAATTTTCAGTTTGCGCGGTGTGCGCTTGAAACGCCACCGCGCTTTTCATTTAATTCTCTCAGTGCCAACCAAAGTTATTGCCGTTGCCAACCAGAAAGGCGGCGTGGGAAAAACCACCACCGCCGTGAACCTCGCCGCCTGCCTCGCCGCGCTCGGCCAGCGTGTGCTGCTGTTCGACCTCGATCCGCAGGCCAACGCCACCAGCGGCGTGGGCTTGGAAAAAATCGAAGGGGCCAGCGCCTATCGCGTTCTGTTGGGCGACGGCACACTGCTCGAAAAAATCAGGCCGACGTTGTTTGCCCGGCTCGAAGTGATCCCCAGCGAAGTGGATTTGTGCGCCGCCGACATCGAAATTTCCCGGCTGGAAAATCATTTGCAGCGTGTCACGCACGCGTTGAAGCCGGTTTTGGACAGCGGCCGGTTCGATGTCGTGTTGATTGACTGTCCGCCGTCGCTGGGCATTCTCACGCTGAACGCGTTCACCGCGTGCGACGGCGTTCTCGTGCCGCTGCAATGCGAGTATTATGCGCTCGAAGGCATTTCGATGATGAACCGCGTGCTCGGCCAGTTGCAGGACGCCGGCATCAACCCGCGACTCAACATTTTCGGCGTGGTGATGACAATGTTTGACGGCCGCACAAAATTATCCAACGAAGTGGTCGGCGAAGTGCGCAATCTTCTCGGGGAAAAAGTTTTTGAGACCATGATTCCGCGCACGACGAAACTCGCCGAGGCTCCCAGCTTCGGCCAGCCGATCATTTATTACGATAAATACAGCTCTGGTTCGGCGGCGTATGAACTGCTGGCACAAGAAGTCGTCGCCCGATTGGGAATATAATAGTTTCAGCGGCGGGCGCCCGGCGAGGAATCGATTTCAAAGTGGTGTCCCGGCAAAAGAAAAACTGGCCACGGATTTTGCTGGTTGAACATTTCTCCATTCTGCATTCTTAATTCTTCAAATGTATGAAGCGAACCGCACTTTATTCTGCGCACCAAAAACTGGGGGCCAAACTCATTGACTTCGGCGGCTGGGAAATGCCGGTGCAATATACCAGCATCACCGATGAACACCTGGCGGTTCGCAATGCCGCCGGGATTTTTGACATCTCGCACATGGGCGAAGTCACGGTCAGCGGCGCGGGCGCGGGCGAATTCCTCAATCACACGCTCACCAACGACATCCGCAAACTCACGGCCGGCCAAGGGCAATACACTTTGATGTGCAATGAACGCGGCGGAGTGATTGACGATCTTTACGCTTACCGGCTGGCGACAGATGCTTTTTTTCTCATCATCAACGCTTCTCGCATTGATGACGACGTGGCGTGGCTGAAGGCGCAGGCCGCAAAGTTTTCCGGCGGCGAGTTGAATCTCACCGACGCCTCGCATCATTACGCCGCCATCGCCGTGCAAGGCCCGAAAGTGCGCTCGTTCATCAATGACTGCATTCCCGGCGGTTCTGATGCGGTGGCGAACATCGCCGCTGTCAGTGCACTTCAAAAAAACCAGCTCGCCGGTTTTCAGTTCGAGAACCACAATGTTCTGGTGGCCTGCACCGGCTACACCGGCGAGGACGGCTTTGAAATCGTCGCTCCCGAAGCTGCGGCACTGCGTCTTTGGGATAAAATTCTCTCCGTGGGCGCACCCGCAGGCATTAAACCTTGCGGTCTGGGTGCTCGCGACACGCTCCGCACGGAAGTCTGTTATCCGCTTTACGGCCACGAACTTGATGAACAAACCACGCCCATCGAAGCCGGCGTCGGATTTTTTGTATCGCTTGACAAGGGCGAGTTCAACGGCCGGGCGATGCTGGCGGAACAAAAAACGAGCGGCGTGAAGAAAAAGTTGATCGCATTCAAAATGAGCGAAAAATCCGCGCCGCCACGCCCGCATTATCCGATTTGGGCAAATGGCGCGAACGTCGGCATTGTCACCAGCGGCACCCAAAGTCCGTCGCTGAATCTGGGCATTGGCCTAGGCTACGTCCCGCCAGAATTCGCCAAAGCCGGCGCAAAAATTGAAATTGAAATTCGCGGCAAACGCTATGCGGCTATCGTGGTCCCAAAACCGATCTTCAAAAAGTAGTCATTGCGGCGGAAAAATGATGCCCGCAGTCTTTCGCGTCACCCCGACTGGTCATGGTCATCGCGGAAATCCATTCGACAGTCAGCGAAATTATTGCTAAACTACTGGGCATGAAAGTTCTGTTCCTGAACGGGCCGAATCTCAACTTGCTCGGCACGCGTGAACCGGAAATTTATGGCCGGTTGACCTTGGCGGACATCGAAGGCAAAGTCCGTCAGCGTGCAGCTGAGTTGAAAGTCGAAGTTGATTTTCGGCAATCGAATCAAGAAGGCGAGCTTGTGAATTGGATACAGGAAGCAAAGGGCCGATTCAAAGTCATGGTCATCAACGCAGCCGCCTACACGCACACAAGCGTCGCCTTACGCGATGCCATTTCGGCAGTAGGCTTGCCGACAATAGAAATTCATCTTTCAAATATTCATGCGCGAGAAGAGTTCCGACACAAGTCATTGATCGCACCGGTTTGCTGCGGCCAAATCTGTGGTTTCGGAGAATATTCATACATTTTAGGCTTAGAAGCAGCTGTTAACGTTACATAAAAATAGGAAATTCAACATTTAGATCAGACTTTGTCCGCAAATTATTACATTTCGCGCTTGACGCTTTAAGATTGCAAAAATAGACTTGGCTCAGTAACCATATTCCTTCGGGCAAAGTTATGAATAAAACCTTTGCTTTTTGAAAATTGAGAAAAATTTAACGAAAACGCCACGTGGAACTAAAAGACATCAAGGCCATCATTGATTTGATGAAGAAAAACTCCATCACGGAGTTTGAATTGGAAGAAAAAGATTCCAAATTGCGCTTGAAGCGCGGAATCAACGGCGGCGTGCCAGCCGTTCAGAACGAAGATGCAGCACCGATCACGCAGATGTCTGCACCTGTGCCCATACTTCCGATGCCGGTGCCGCCTCAGGCGGCAGTTTCGCCTGTCAACACTGGAGAAATAGATATAAAATCACCGATGATTGGAACTTTTTATCGTTCACCTTCACCAGAAGCGGCATCTTATGTAGAAATTGGCACGGAGGTAAGTCCAGAAACCGTCGTTTGCATTATTGAAGCAATGAAAGTGATGAACGAGATCAAGTCTGAAGTCAAAGGTGTCATCACCCAGATGCTCCTTGAAAATGGCAAACCGGTTGAATTTGGCCAGCCGCTATTCAAGGTTCGGCCAGCTTAAATTGGTGCTTAAACCGCACTTCACAAGCCCATGTTTGAAAAAGTTTTGGTCGCCAACCGCGGGGAAATTGCTGTCCGCATCATCCGCGCCTGCAAGGAATTGAACATCCGAACGGTTGCCGTTTATTCGGAAATTGACGCAAATTCAATGCATGTTCAGATGGCAGACGAAGCCATCTGCATCGGTAAAGCTGCGTCTTCTGAGAGTTATTTGCGGATTGACCGCATCATCAGCGCGGCGGAAGTTGCAGATGTTGATGCCATTCATCCAGGCTATGGTTTTTTGTCCGAGAACGCGCACTTTGCAGAAGTTTGCGAAAGCTGCAACATTCGTTTCATTGGACCGAGTCCACAGGCCATGAATGCGCTTTCCGACAAAGCCGTCAGCCGTGCGCTCGCAAAAAAAGCTGGAGTAGAAACTCCGCCTGGCTCCGAAGGGACGGTGGAAAATGAAAAAGATGCCTTGGCTGTAGCCAAAAAAATTGGTTATCCGGTGATGATCAAGGCCATTGCCGGTGGCGGCGGGCGCGGTATGCGCATCGCCCACAATGATATTTCGTTGGTCAAAGGCTATTACACAGCGCGCACCGAAGCGGAAAAATGCTTTGGCAATTCCGGGGTCTATATCGAAAAGTTCATCGAGAATCCGCATCACATTGAAATCCAGATCCTCGGCGACAACAAGGGGAAGATCATCCACCTCGGCGAGCGCGACTGCTCGGTTCAGCGGCGCAATCAAAAGCTGATTGAGGAATCGCCGTCGCCGTTGCTGGAAAATAAATACCGCAAGTTGCGCGACAAGATTGGCAAGGCTGCAGTGCGCATCGCAGAGGCGGCGCGTTACACCAACGCCGGCACGGTGGAATTTATCGTGGATGACGCCGGCAATTATTATTTCCTCGAAGTCAACAAACGCATCCAAGTCGAGCATCCGGTCACAGAAGAAGTCACCGGTATTGACCTGGTGCGGGCGCAAATTGAAATCGCGATGGGCGAACCGCTGAAGATTTCGCAGGGCGACGTCACTTTCAAAGGCCACGCCATCGAGTGCCGCATCAATGCCGAAGATCCCTTTGACGATTTTCGCCCCAGCCCCGGTCGCATTGAGATGTATTATCAGCCCGGCGGTCGCGGCGTGCGCATGGAGACCCACGCTTACGCCGGCTACACCATTCCACCGACCTACGATTCGATGATCGGTAAACTCATTGTCACCGGCAAGGACCGGCGGGAAGCGATTGACCGCATGAACCGCGCGCTGAACGAATATCTGATCACCGGCGTAAAAACCACGATCTTGTTCCAACAAGCCATCATGCAGGACCCCAATTTCCGGCGCGGCGTTTATTCCACAAGTTTTGTCGAGCAACTGCTGGGCGGCGCACGACGCGAACTGATCGAGGAAAAAACCTGATTGACTTGATTTGGGCTTTTGCTAAAAAATTGCGCCTCGTTCAAAGAGCGAACAGTGCTGGTGTCAGTCCGACAGAATGGTGCGTGCAACGAAATTTGCAACAACCTTCAGTGAGCCTGCCAAAGCAGTCCTCCCACTCGGTTTTTTGAGCGTCCATCAAGTTATGAGCCAAGCCAGATTATTCGTCGGCAACCTGTCTTTTCAAACGGGCGAAAACGACCTGCAGGATTATTTCGCCCAAGCTGGTGCCGTCAACTCCGTCAACCTCATGCTGGACAAGATGACCGGCAAATCGCGCGGTTTCGCGTTTGTGGAATTTGCCACCGCCGAGGAGGCCCAGAAAGCCATTGAGCAATTCCACGACAAAGATTTTCAAGGTCGCAAGATCACGGTCAATGTCGCGCGACCGCGCGAAGAACGCCCGCCGCGAGGCGACCGTTTCAGCGGCGACGACCGCCGTGAGCGCTATTGATTCGCTCGTTTCGATATTACCGGAAACCGGATCAGGAGCGCTGGTCCGGTTTTTAATTTCATTCCGGCTTTAGAATTAAATTTGACAGCCGCGTCGCGCCGTTTATCTTCCCAAGACCTATGGCCGATATGCCTCCGCCCAATCCGTCGCCGGTTTCATCCGGCGCTGTGCAACCGCCGAAAAAAGAAACCGGCAAAGTGCAGCCCAAAAAGGAAACCGTCCGCATCAATTTGCCGCCGAAGCCGACCGCCGCGCCGACCATCAAGCTGCCGACGCTGCCGCCCGGCGGGCCGACTGGCGCGCCCAGCACGGCACCCACGCCACCGCCACCGCCTTCAGCCGCCGCGCCAGTTTTGCGGACGGCGGCCGCCGCCGCTGCCGCGCCGGCCAAAGCCCCGGCACCCGCCACCGCCCAGCAACGCCCGGCCGCGATGCAGCGTCCGGCCGCCGCCGCCGGCGCACCGTCCATCAAGACCTTCGATAAGGTTTTAATTTTTGTCGCCGCCGTGGCCGGTCTGGTGGCAGTCGGTTTTAATTCATATATTTTCTTTTTCGTGCTAAAACCCCTCGTCGAGAATTTCCAACCTTAAGCAATTAAAATGGCCTCACCTTTGATCGTCACGCTCACGCAGGATAATTTTACCAGCGAAGCTTTGAGTTCCACCACTCCCGTCTTGGTGGATTTTTGGGCGGAATGGTGCGGGCCGTGCAAAATGATCGCGCCGGTCTTGGACGAACTCGCCACCGAATATCAAGGCCGGGTCAAAATCGGCAAAGTCAACATTGACGAGCACCAAGGGCTTGCCGCGCAGTTTGGCGTCCGTGCGATTCCGACGCTGCTCGTCATCAAAAACGGCCAGGTCGCCGAACAGATGGTTGGGGCCAAAAGCAAACGCGACTTGAAGGCCAGCCTCGACCGCGCCACGGCCTGACCGTCGGCCGGACGTCATGGCACTGATTCTCACGCCGGGCCAGTTCACGCAACGCGCGGAATTTTACCATCAGTTGGCGCAACTTACGGCGGCTGGCATCGGCTTGGTGCAGGCGTTGGAACAACTCCAGCGAAATCCGCCCAACCGTTCCTTCCGCGAACCGCTCCGGCGCCAGCTTGAAAAAATAAATCAAGGCAGCACCTTTACCGATTCGCTGCTGGCAACCAGCGGCTGGCTTCCAGAATTTGACCTCGCCCTCATCGAGGCCGGCGAGCGCACCGGACGCATCGACGACAGCTTCCGTCTGCTCGCGGATTATTACAACGAACGCGCCCGTTTGACCAAGCAGGCCATCTCGCAGCTCGCCTATCCCGTCGGTTTGATCCACTTCGCCGCGCTGGTTTTTCTAATTGTGATTCCGTTCGCCAGCTCACAATTCAGCGCCAGCCTGACGTGGCTGTTGTTCAAGGCCGCGTTCATTCTTTCGCCGCTTTACCTCGGAGCCGCCCTGCTGATTTACGCCTTGCAAGGCAAACATAACGAGCACTGGCGGTCCTTCATGGAGCGGCTGCTGCGTTGCGTCCCCATTCTCGGCAAGGCGCGATATTTTCTGGCGCTGGCGCGGCTGGCGCTGGCGCTGGAGGCGCTCATCAATGCCGGTGTGAACATCATTCAAGCGTGGGAACTGGCCGCGAATGCCTGCGGCTCACCGGCTTTGCGCCGCGCCATCCTGGCGTGGCGGCCGCAGGTGGATGCCGGGATCACGCCCGCCGCCGTCGTGCGGAAATGTCCGCTGTTTCCGGAGATGTTCGCCAATTTCTATCACAGCGGCGAAGTCAGCGGCAAGCTGGATGAAGCCCTCAAACGATTGCACACATACTATCACGAGGAAGGTGCCCGCAAGCTTCAGAACTTCGCCGATTGGACGCCCCGGGTCATTTACGGAGTCGTCGCCTGCCTCATCGCCTACAAAATCATCCAGTTTTACACCGGCTACTTCGGCCAGATTACGACGCTCACCAACGGGTTTTGATCCGGCGTTGCAAAAATATTTTTATCACCCATGACCTTGCCTGAAATTTTGACGAATGAGGAACTTCGCCACCATGAATTTCCCGTCACCCAAAATAAAATCTTTCTCGGCCACGCCGGCGTCTGCGCCCTCCCGCGCCGCGTGGCGCAAGCCATCAGCGATTGCGCTGCCGGCGGCATGCTCGGCGACCAGGAAGAATTTGTCATGCACCGGATCAATGATGCGCGCACGGCCGGCGCAAAATTATTGAACTGCCAGCCCGACGAAGTTTCTCTCGTCGGCCCGACCTCGCTCGCCTTGAGCTTCGTCGCCGCCGGTTTGAGTTTTCGCAAGGGCGACAACATCCTGATTTACCACGACGATTATCCGTCCAATGTTTATCCGTGGCTCGCGCTCGCCGCGAAAGGCGTGCAGGTGCGACTGCTCAACACGCGCGGCCTCGGCACCATCCGCGCCGTGGATGTCATGGGCCAGGTGGACGAAAACACCCGGCTCGTCGCGCTCGCCTCGTGTCATTTCATCAGCGGCCACCGGCTTGATCACGCCGCCATCGGAAAATTTCTGCATGAGCGCAATATTTTGTTTTGCCTCGACGCCATCCAGACGCTCGGCGCGTTTCCGACGCCGGTGGAATACGTTGATTTTCTCGCCGCCGACGCGCACAAATGGCTGCTCGGCCCGTGCGGCGCAGGAATTTTTTACGTCCGCCGCGACTTGCAGGAAAAACTGAATCCGCCCATTTACGGCTGGCACAATGTCCGCAATCCGAATTTTGTCGCGCAGGACAAAATCGAGTTCCGCAGCGGCGCGGCAAAATTTGAAGCCGGCACGCACAATCTCGTCGGTCTGCTGGG
>CAJAQO010000030.1 GCA_903944085.1 uncultured Verrucomicrobia subdivision 3 bacterium | reverse complement strand
GTGCGTCTGTTTCAGCTGCTATCCAGCCTCGGCGGCAGCCGGTCGATCGCTCGGCGCGTTCTGTTCGCCTGGCTGGCGGGCAATCTGTTCTTTGGCAGCCAGCTCGCTTGGATTCTGCGGCCATTCATCGGTTCGCCCACATTGCCGGTTGAGTTTTTCAGGGAATCGGCGTTGGAGGGGAATTTCTTCGAGGCTGTGCTCCGGTCAATTCTTCAACTTTTTCAAAGCAACTAAATCATCAACAAAAATTGCACTATGAATGAAATCAATCAACCACCTCCAATCCCACCAGTTTCCGCTTGGAACCCCGCCTCGCCTTCGAGCGCGAGCAGATGTCCGGGCGGCAGCGACTTGGCGGCAAAGCGTTTGATCACGATGCCGACCTGGCGTTCGCGGATGAGCACGAAGCCGGACTGCAATACGAGCGCGATCAAAACCAGCGCATACCAATACCAAGCCACACCAAACCAATTACCACCGACTGCCAACATGATGTTTGTTGTCATAACCCATCTCCGATGTGGTTGGATCAGGGCGCGAGTTATCGCCGCGCCAGGACACAACGCGTTTCATTGGGGAGACCGTGGGTTCCCGCACATGCGGGAGCTAGAGGATCGCCCTTCCAGATGCCGACGAGGTTAGCTGACGGGCTCGGTCCTGAAAGTGACCGCGCCGGTGGTTCGCCACCGGCGTTAGCCCCATCCTTGGTTTCCCAAGGATTGGTTCCCCCGCACTGACTCGCAGGAAGGCGAGCCAGCTTAGGCTGCTGACACAATGACCCTCTCAAATCTTTGCCATTGTGTCAATTGGTCCACGCGTAAAGTCCACTGGCAGAGGTTAATTCAGTTTATTTCAAGACTGTTGATAAATCCGCTCCAAATCTCTGCATCTGCCTCCGAGCTGGATTTGCGACTGTTTTGGGAACGGACGAGTTAGCAGTGAAACTACACAGTAACAAATGTGTTGGAATGAAAATAACCAATGGCATTGCTACGATCAAAAATATCAGCCAAGTCCAGCCCGGCATCCATGTTTGCGGGGCGGTGTCACTAAACCCGTAAACGTAGTCAATGTTTACTGGCGCGAGTGGGTTGGCAAGCTTTGCACCGGGCGCGGGCAGAAAGAAATAACTGATCAACATCGCACCCCAAGCCAAACTGGTCCAAGCGAATAAAGCCCGGCGGTCGTAGCCGAGACGAATGACCAGGAACAGCAGCAGAAATGGCAGCCAACCATGGAACAGCGACTGGCCGCGCAGAAACTGCGAGCGTTGCGAATCAAACATATAATCGGTCATCCCGAACTTCAACCCGACTAGATGCGCCGCAAAATCCCCACACCAGAGAAGCAACTGCGGAAGAATAATACCCACGGCGGCCATGCTGGCGAGCACGCGGTTCGTGCCAGCCCGCCAGCGCTTCAAGCTCACGCACGTAAGCCGTTCGCGGCGTCTGTGTGGTGGCGGACTTTTCATCCAGCATGAATTTCTGATACTGGCCGGCCCATTTGACGCCGCGCCACGCAAAGAAATGGCAGGTCGTCGGCAAGTCCGGCCGCAAATTCCAAGTCAAAT
>CAJAQO010000029.1 GCA_903944085.1 uncultured Verrucomicrobia subdivision 3 bacterium | reverse complement strand
TGGATGGCCGCCTCCCTTTGCCTGCCGAAAGAAATGGCTCGCTTGGGCGGTGATCCGCCGCGCTCTTGTTTTGCGCCTTTTGCGCCTTTTTGTGGCAATCCCAACTGCGGAATTCAGGTGGATGAATTTCTCCGCTTCCGCTTATTTTGCCGGCAGCGTCGCGCTGATCCGGCGGATGATTTTTTTCCCCAGCGCAATGCCCGGGTTTTCAATCAGGTGCAGCGTGAGCGTTGCCAGCGCCGCCGTCAGCAGCAGCGTGAGCGTGATTACTTTCAGAAAAAACCAGAAATTGCCCGCCGCGCTGCCCGCCTCAAACGCCGGTGCTGCCGCCGTGACCTGCACCCCCAGCCACCGCAGCGTCAGGCCCAGCGCCGCGAAATGCACCAGGTAGCAACTGTAGCTGATTTTGCCGAGCTGGCAGAGCACCGGATTGACGAGCCACGGCTGCGCCTTGCCCGAAATCGCAATCACCATGCCCGCGAGCGCAAAAATAATCAGAAAATAGGCCGGCATAAAATTGCCCGCGCCGTAAAGCATCAGCCCCACCAGCGCCGCGCCGCCGCCGGCCAGCAGCCCGCCCGACCAGAGTTTGCTTTGCATCCGAGCTTGAACGTCTGTCCGCTGGAGCAGGTGATAGGTCAAAAAGCCGATCAGGAAAACATTGAACTGCGTCGGAAACCACAGCGTCACGAAAAAATTCCAGATCACGTCCGGCGTTCCCGCATAAACGTGCTGCCGCAGTTGCGGAAAAATAAAATGAA
Source organism: uncultured Verrucomicrobia subdivision 3 bacterium (assembly GCA_903944085.1). Lineage (GTDB taxonomy): Bacteria > Verrucomicrobiota > Verrucomicrobiia > Limisphaerales > UBA11358 > UBA11358. Next base: position 2,068 of record CAJAQO010000029.1, on the reverse strand, counting down.
ACGCCAGTTTCGTGAACCCAATGCCCAGCGCCACCGCCACCGCCGTTTTGGTCAGCGACTTCAGCGCGTAAAAAAACAGCGGGAAAAAAGCGTAGAACGTCATTTCCACCGCGATGGACCAGCCGCCGGGCACAATGCTGTTGAACGTGTAAGGATGCCAGCCGTGCAGAAACAGCGTCGTCAGCACAAAATACGCCGGCTGCACGCCCGCCGGGGCCGACTGCGCAAAGCTCGTCGCCGGGATGCTGCCCGGCCACGTCCAGTAAAAGATCATCGCCAGCCAGAACAGCGGCGCGATTCGAAACAGCCGGCGCAGATAAAAAAAACCGACCGGACATTTGTCCACCGCCTGCCGCGCCGCCATCGAATGGCATAGCGTCACCGCGCTCGCCAGGAAAAACAGTTGCACGCCAAAATTGCCTTGCAGCAGCAGATTCCGGCCCGGAAACGGCCCCGCCACGATCGCCGCATGAATCGCCAGCACGCCCAGAAATGCCAGCCCCCGCACCGTGTCAATATAGGCATAATGCCCCGGTTCACTCCGTTCCGTCGCCGCCATGTTTGTGGGTTTCAATCGTTCCGTTCAAATGATTTCTAAAAAGCCGCCAGCGAGTGCCCGCTTCGTAATCTTGCCCGCTTCGTAATCATAATCGTAATCATAATCTGTTTAAAACCGCGATTAAGATTAAGATTAAGATTAAGATTAGGAGTAAGGCGCTCTGCCGCCCGCCCTTTTTATTTTGCGCCTTTTGTGCCTTTTTGCGGCCAACCCTGCTTACTTCACCGCCACCTCGCGCCGCCGCAGCCACGTCTCGCCCAACTCGCTCAATGTTTTCGCCTTGAGGATGCGCTCCGCCAGCGGGAACACGATGCGTTCTTCCTTGTCGAAATGCTGGCGCCCCGCCGTCACCGCGCCCAGCAGCAGCGCCCGCGCCGCCTTCAGCGTGCGCGCTTTCTGGACCTTCGCCAGTTCCGCGTCAATCAGCTCATGCTCGTCGTGAAACGTCTCCTGCTGCCCGATCTGGTCAAAGCAATGTTCCAGCGGATCCATGAACAAATCATCCTCCGTCTTCGTGTGCGGTGCCAGCAGCGTGGTCACCAGCGTCGCCAGCGACTTCACCTCCGCCACCGTCCGCGTGCGCGGCAGCACCGCCTCGATGTGGTCAAACAGATGGTGGAACACCGCGTGTTCCGCCCGCAAAACGTCGGTAATTTTCATGGTGTCAAATACTGCTGCATCAAATAACCCTTTGCCGCCCGTTCCGCCAGTTGAAATTTCTCGGAGCTCTGGATTGTTGCCGGCCTGAATGGGTGTGGGTTGACAGCGTTGGCCCCCGGTGGGACTATTCCCACATGGAAACCACCTTGGTGAAAGCCGATGCCAAAGGCCGCGTCTCGATTCGCGGTGCCCGCAAAGGCGCAAAATATCTCGTCACCGCCGAGAGCGGCGGCTGGTGGATCATGCCCGCGCCGAAAATCACCGTCCCCGCCAAAATCGAATCCCCCGCCGGTGCCTGGGAGTTGCGCGCCGCCACCCTCGAGAGCTTTTATGATCCCGCCCAGGCCTGGTGAAGTCTATTGAGTTGACCTCGGCCTGAAAGGCAAACTGCGCCCGCTGCTCGTGGTTTCGCGCGCCGACGCCGACGCCCAGCGCGCCCTGTGCGTCTGTGTGCCCTTGACCACGGTCATTCGCGGCGGCGATTATGAAGTGAAGCTCCCCCGCGTGCGCTGGCTCCCCGGTGCCGACGAAGGCGTGGCGAACGTCCAAGGCCTGACCTCCGTTGAAAATCACCGGTTGGAGCGCCGCGCCGGACAGTTTGAATCCCACGTAACCTTGGCCGTCCGGGAAAAAATCTCCTGGCTGCTCGAATTAAATTAAGGGGCGAAGCCCGCTTTGCCCCTTTGCCGTGCGGTTTTCCCCGCGTCCGCGCCGGGGGCCGGTTTTGCTTCGAAATGGATGATTACCGGGACCCGGCCTCAATTTGGAGTGCGGCGACATGTCGCCGCTTTCCGACTGGGAGACATGTCTCCCAGTTCAAAGCGCGGGCATGTCCGCGCGCTCCAAAAT
>CAJAQO010000028.1 GCA_903944085.1 uncultured Verrucomicrobia subdivision 3 bacterium | reverse complement strand
GGCAGGCAGGATGCCTGCCGCTACAAACTCCCGGCACACTTCGGCAAATTTCAGATCCGCTTCGCCGGTGATGACATGATCGGCCAGTGCCACGATGGGTTGTCCCTCGGTTTCGTAGCTCACTTCCGGGCCGCCGAGAATGATGACTATCTCCGGGCGGATCTTTTTTATCACCGTGATGACTTCGGCGGCCTCTTCGACATTCCAAATATAAATCCCGAAGCCGATGATCTTCGGTTCGCGGGCCAGCAACGCCTCCGCGATGTCCAGCGGGCGCTGATTGATGTCGAACTCCGCGATCACGGCGCGCGATTGCAAGTCGCCGAGGTTGGCGAACAGATAGCGCAGCCCAAACGCGGCGTGGATGAACTTCGCGTTGAGCGTGGTGAGGACGATGTCCGGCATTGCCCTGAAAATAACAGGTGCCGCCGCGCACGCCAAAGCCAAAGCGCATTGCCGCGATCAGCCGCCCGGAAACATTTCCGCCGGGCTTGGCCCGCGTCGGCAATAGATTTGCCGCCGCAACGGCGCTTTACTTTCGCTTCGATTTGGGCGACAACCTTGGCCATCGCCGCTGGCAAATCGAAGCCAACAGAACCAACGATTTCCATGCCGCCGGTGCAACCATTTATGAACATTCGCAGACAAACAACCCGCTGCGGCAAACTTTTATCCGCGCTCGTGCTGCTGGCTGGCTTCGCGGCGTCCGCCGTTCAGCTCCACGTCGCACCGGATGGCAATGACGCCTGGAGCGGCCGGCTGCCGCGTCCCAATGCCGCCCACAATGACGGCCCGCTGGCCACGCTCACTGGCGCGCGCAATGCCATCCGCCAATTAAAACAGGCGGGGCCGTTGGCGGAAGCCGTCCAGGTGTTCGTGGCCGGGGGCCGCTATCAAAATACCGGTCCGCTTGAATTGGACAGCACCGATTCGGGCACGGCGTCAGCCCCGATCAGCTACGAGGCCGCGCCGGGCGCGCACCCGGTATTTAGCAACGGCCGCGTGATCCAGGGCTGGCATTTGGGAACCAATGGCTTTTGGCAAACTCAGTTGCCGGATGTCGCGGCGGGGCATTGGTATTTTGAGCAGCTCTGGGTCAACGGCCACCGCGCCATGCGGGCGCGCACGCCGAATCAGTTCCGGGATTACCTGCTGGACGTTCAGGAGGAGCCGCTCGGCCAGGCCAGCCGCCCGCGCGAAGCCCGGCAAACCTTGTGGCTGCGTCCGGACGATTTCAAGGCCGTCGCGGGTTTGACGCCGGCTGAAATCAAGGACGTGAACCTCGTCGTCTATCACAACTGGGATGTTACGCGGCGCTTTGTGGACCAGGTGGACGAGCAGCAACAGGCCATCGTCACCAGCGGCGAGGCCATGAAGTCGTGGAACCCGTGGCGCAAGAATTCGCAGTTCGTTTTGGAGAACGCCCTGCGCTTTCTCGACACGCCGGGCGAATGGTTCTTGAGCCGCGATGGGACGCTTTCCTATCTGCCAATGCCCAGAGAGGACATGCGCCGGGCGGAAGTCATCGCGCCGGTCGCGGAGAAGTTCATCGTCATCAAAGGCGATGCGGCGGCCGGCCGGTTGGTCACGCAGATAACCTTCAAAGGCCTGGCGTTCGAGCATTCCCAATGGCTCACACCGCCGTCGGGTTTCGAGCCAGCCCAGGCGGCGGCCACCATTGATGCCGCCGTCATGCTGGATGGCGCGCGCGCGATCACGTTTGAGGATTGTGCCATCCGCCACCTCGGCACCTACGCCATCTGGTTTCGTCACGGCTGCCGGGACGATGTCTGCCGCCATTGCCAACTGGAGGATTTTGGCGCCGGCGGTGTGCGCATCGGCGAAACCCAGATGCCGAATGCGCCGGACGCTGACACCGGCCACATCACGATTGATAACAACATCATTCGCCACGGCGGTTACATTTTTCCCTGCGCGGTGGGCGTGTGGATTGGCTTCAGCGCGGACAACCAGGTGACGCACAATGAAATTGCCGATTTATTTTACACCGGCATCAGCGCGGGCTGGCGCTGGGGTTATGGTCCGAGCAACTGCCGGTCAAACAATTTTTCCTTCAACCACGTGCATCATCTCGGCCAGGGGTTGTTGAGCGACATGGGCGGCATTTACACGCTCGGCCCTTCGGCGGGCACCGTGGTGCGCAACAATGTCTTTCACGACATCTATTCCTATTCCTACGGCGGCTGGGGGCTTTACACGGATGAAGGCAGTTCGGACATTCTGTTCGAGAACAATCTGGTCTATGACACCAAGACCGGCAGCTTTCACCAGCATTACGGCGAGAAAAATATCCTGCGGAATAATATTTTTGCCGACAGCCTGGAGCAGCAATTGCAGGTCACGCGGGTGGAAGACCATTTATCCTTCACGCTGGAGCACAATATCATTTATTGGACCAATCGCAGTCCGGCGCTGGCCGGTCCGTGGCTCGATCACCGCCAACTGACCTTCAGCAATTGTTATTGGAACGCCAGCGGCTATCCCGTCAGCTTTGCCGGCAAGCCGCTGGCGGACTGGCAACGAACTTTCGTGAACGCGCCGACGAATTCCAGCGACGCCGCCGGCCGACCCGCATGGGCGGGCCAGGGCCGCGAGCAAGGCAGCCTCGTTGCCGATCCGCTGTTTGTGGATGCCGCCAACCATGACTTCCATTTGAAACCGAATTCGCCCGCGCTGCGGCTTGGTTTCCAGCCGTTCGATTATTCGCAAGCCGGAGTCTATGGCGACGCGGCCTGGCGGGCCGAGGCTGCGAGCACGGTTTGTCCGCCATTGGCCATCGCCCCGCCGCCGTCGCCCGTGCCGCTGCGTTTTGATTTCGAGCGCGACCGCGTGGGCCAGCCGCCGCGCGATTTCGAACTCAGCGTGGACGGCCACGGGGATTCAATTCTCGTCACCGACGAAACCGCGGCGACGGGCCGGCATAGTTTGAAGATCACGGATGCCCCCGGTCTCAAATTTGTCTGGCAGCCGCACCTGTATGTCAAAACTGATTACCATGCGGGCCGGATACAAAACCGTTTTGCCCTCCGGTTGGAACCGGGCGCGCAGGTGGATTTTGCCTGGCGCGACTGGAGCGCGGCCCAATATGAGAATGGCCCGCAGTTCAACGTGCGCGGCGGTCAACTGCAAGTGGAGGGCAAAGACTTGCTCGCCCTGCCGACGGAGCAGTGGGTGCAGTTCGCGGTAACGGCCGGCCTCGGTGCCGCCGACAATGGGCGGTGGTCGTTGTCCGTCGCCTGGCCCGGTTCCGCTCCGCACGAGTTCAAGGAGCTGGCCGGCCTCAGCCCCAAATTCAAGGCGCTCACCTGGATCGGATTCAGCAGCCCCGCCAACGCGAAAACGGTTTATTATTTGGATGATTTCATGGTGGACGCCGAGCCAGCCGCGCGGCCGTAAAATTGCGCCGGTTTTATTCCGGCATCGTGGCGGAGACAAACACGATAATTGGGTTCTTCGCTGGTTCCAGCGGAATAAATCAGGTGGCAAAAGGATGGCCTTGGTCCGTCCCGGCGGGACGGCGGAAATTAGCCGGGGGCAAGGCCGCCCCGGCGGTCGCCGCCCCCGGTGAGCGTGCCCGCGAGCGCCGCGTCCTGACCGGACGCCGGAAAGAAACCTGCCTCAAAGTTCCGCCGCCCCGCTGGGGCGGATGTTGACGGGGGCTTGGTTCCGGGGGCGACGCCTACGGCTTGCCCCCGGCTAATTTCCGTGGCGCTTTCAGCGCCAGCCAAAGACCGAACACATCGGTTGGCGAACGGGCGGTGCGCGGGCGGGCTGGATTCGGAAAATTTATGACATCATTACCTTAAGTTTTACTTGCATTTTCACGCCATATTCGTGTTGAAACTTCTGTCCGGCTTTGCTTATGATGGTTGCACAGCCAAAGAATCGGGAATATGCGTCCATTTGCTCCAACGGACCATTGGCAACCTCCAGCCGGCGACTGGCGGAGATGGTTGCCCGCTGCGCATGGGGATGGAATCCGCTCGCGCCCTTCCCCGTGGTGTGCCCCGATGGCATCGCCGTTGGCCAACCCGCGTCCGCGCCGTGCAGCCGACAGCCCCGCGCCAACCGCCCGCCACCCACTGCATCGCACAGACGCCTCGTCGCTTGCCACCCGCCATCCGCTGCATCGCACAGACGAATCATTGCTTCCCGCAAGCCATCTCGGGCACGGCAAAGACCGCGTCCGGCTGGCCAACCGCCCTCTGCCGCGTGCGGCAGACCATGCCCGGCTTGCAAACCGAGGCCTGCCGCGTGCGGCAGACATCGTCTGGCTTGCAAACCGGCCCCTGCCGCGTGCAGAAGACCACGTGCGGCTTGCCAAACGGCCCCTGCCGCACGCAAAAGATGCCATCTGGCCGACAAAACGCCTTCTGCTGCACGGCAAATACGCCGTCCGCTGGCCAAACTGCCCGCTTTTGCACGCCAAAGACCCCGGCTGGTTGCCGGCGAACCCGTTTGGCCATGCCTCACCCTGTCTGCAAACAACCGTGAGTTAAGTCAATAACCATGAAAAACACTGAAAAACAACAAATATAACCACTAAAAACATATGCCAGGACGTTCATTACCCAATAGCGACACCGCGCGCACCAGCGCGCTTGATACCGCCTTCAACAAATGGGATGCCACACCCGCCCCGCTGCGGGCGTTCAGCGATGCCCAGCATGACGCACTGGTGGCCCAGCGCGCGCCTTGGCGACAGGCCAACGGCGCGGCCGGCACCGCCTTGAGCGCCCAGACGAGTGCCGTGAACCAAGCCGAAACCCTTGGCTCCGCCCTTGGCCAGCTCGTTTCGCACTTCATTCAAGGGTTCAATCTGGCCGTCGCGCGCGGTTATTATCCGGCCAGCGCCCGCGCGTATTACCAGCTCGATGTCGGCAATGCCGAGCTGCCCACGCTGACCAATCAGGCCGCCCGCCTGACGTGGGCGCAAAACATTCTGGACGGCGAAACGGCTCGGCAGACGGCCGAAGGTGCGGCTTTCAAGCCCATGGCCATGCCGAGTGCGGCGGAAATCAGTGCCGCGCTCGCCGCCTACGTGCCCGCGCTGACCGTGGCCAGCACCGCCAAGGACGCCTACGACGTCGCGCAGCAGGACGTGCAGGCATTGCGCGACGGGGTGGATGCCGTGATCCTGGATTTGTGGGATACGATTGAATTCACCTACCGGCATGACGATGCCGCCACCCTGCGCCGCAAGGCGCGCGAATGGGGCGTGGTCTATGTTCCGCGTCCCGGTGAAACCCCGGACCCCACGCCGACGCCGTCCCCCACCCCGCCCACGCCCGCCGCGTGAAGCGCAAGCAACCTTGCGCGTCATCCGGCCCGCGCGCCTGGGGCGGCACCGCCCCAGGCGTTGGCGGGCTGGACAACGACCTCCGTGCGAAACACAATTCAAAGCCGGAAACAGGAACGGTTGAACAAGCAATGGTCCATTATCGGTTAGGCCGCCAGCGAGCGCGTTATGTGGATATGTCCGAAATGCAAAGAGAACATCGAAGATCAATTCGATAGCTGCTGGAAATGCGCAGGAGCAACTTGGCATGAGCCGCCGCCAAATGATTCAGTGATTGTTTGGATGTATCCAGCGATTTCATTGCTACCGCAGTGCCTCATTGATCCGTTCGCTGGTCTTTTCTGGCATGGGCGCTATGATCCCGGCTATTTCAATATTGGCGGCGCAGTTATGGGGTGTATCGTAAGCGCGGTTTGCACCTGGGCGTTTCTTAGTTGCCCTTTGCGCCATTGGTTTGTGAAGCTTTTAACGCTGTTCTTTTTGATTCCAGCGCTGGGTTTGGGAGTTGTCACAATTGGTTCATTTATAATTCATGTTCTTGGATATGGTGCTGCCTGACACTATCAAATCACCGGTGCCAACCGCCGGTTGGCACCGGCCAGTCCGCTATCACACTTCCCGGCGCGAGTCGGCGGCGGCTCTTCCTGGGCAACTTGTAAAACAACCCTGCTTTTCCCGTTGCTTGCCATGCGCCATTCCGAGAATAGCCCAGCACTTCAGTGCTGGGTTTGTCGCCACGAGGGTCCAAGTCCCGCAAGGGACGGCAGAACATTCTTTCGTCCCGCAGAGACTTGGGTCCATGTGGTGTCGAATTGCCAGCGCTCAAGCGCTGGGCTATTTCCAAAAACCAGACGGCACCCAGCTATAGGCCGCATCACCGAACCTGCTTATGAAATTGACCTTCGCACTAATCGCCCTGGCCCTGCTGCTGACGGCTTGCCGCCGAACGCCGAGCGATGAACAGATTCGCCAGCAGATGATCGGCACCTGGCAGACGGGCCGGGGCACCATCGAACACCGGGCGGACGGCAGCTATGTGCATCGCTTCGTGATCAACGTGACCAATGACGTGACGCACGAGGGAACGCATTTGACCGAAGCCGGAACGTGGCAGGTCAAGGACGGATGCATTCTGACGGTCATCACCAATGAGCCCTGGTCGAATACCGACCATACCATTTCGCACTTCCAAGTGGTCAGGCTGGCGGACCACGAGCTGGTCATTCGCGATCTAGCCACGGGTTTTACCAACGAGATGGTGGTGCATAAACAATGAAAATTGCGCTTACCTTGCGCTGGGTTGCCAGAGGCTTGAGCCTGGCTTTGGCCGGACTGCTCATCCTGCTCGCGGTCGGCGAAGGCGGGCCGCCGTTGTTTGCGCGGTCGGTCGCGGCGCTCGAAAGCTGGTTTTTGCTGCTGGCGGTGTTCAGTTCGCTGGCGGCCTGGCGATATGAGTTGGGCGGAGGGATTGCGGGGCTGGCGGCGGTCGCCGCTTTTTATTTCACCGATTTTGCGGCAAGCGGTTTCCGGCACTGGCCGGGCGGATGGGTGTTTCCGACCCTGGCCGTGGTGCCGCTGTTGTATCTGCTGGCTTGGTGGCGCGGCCGAGCCGTGGGCCACCGCAAGACTTGAACCTGCCGGCCAAGTGCGGCTCGGCAAAAAAGTGGCGGACCGGTTCCGGCGCGTTGATGTCATCGGCCTCATCCCTGAAAAGAATTTGATCCACCGAGGACGAGGACGAGAATGATGGACGAGGAGGATGGCGCCAATTGCACTTGCAGACGCGGGCGAAGGCTTTGAGGCGCGGCCGCGATTTGCGCAGGGTTCGCGGCGGCTGCGGGGCCAGAGACGCGCTAAAATTGATTCGCGTGCCGGCGGAAGTTTTTGCATATTGCGCGGGATGAAATCCATGACGGGCTACGGGCGCGGCGAATGCGCGCAGGACGGCTTCAAGATCACGGTCGAGTTAAGCTCGGTCAACCGCAAGCAGGCCGAAGTCTCGGTCACGCTCCCGCGCGAATTGGAAATGCTCGAAGCGCAGGTGCGCGATGGCATCCACCGCGTCGTGGCGCGCGGCCGCGTGAACGTCCGCGTGTCGCTGCACGCCGCGGAAGACAAGCTCTCCGTGCGCAAGCACATCAACGCGGCGCTGGCGAAGGATTACGCGGCGGAATTCGCGCGGCTGGGCAAGCAGTTGAAGCTGGCCGGCGAAGTCACGCTCGATCAGGTGCTGCGCGCGCCGGGCGTTTTCCAGACGGATGAAGAGCTGGCCGGCACGGAAGATTTGTGGCCGGCGGTGGAGAAGGCGTTGACCCAGGCGCTGACCGCGTTGCTGAAAATGCGCGAGCGGGAAGGCGCGCACCTGGCGAAGGATTTGACCTCGCGCATCGGCATCATGCACGCAGCGGTGGCAAAAGTCCAAAAGCAGGCGCCCACGACGGCGGAAAATTACCGGCAGAATCTGCTCGAACGCATCCAGGCGGCGGGACTGGAGAACATCGCGCCGGACGACGAGCGGCTGCTGAAGGAAATTGTGTTGTTCGCGGATCGCTCGGACATTTCGGAGGAATTGACGCGGCTGCAAAGCCACTTTCAGCAGTTCGAAGACTGCCGGAAAGCGAAGGAGCCGGTCGGCCGGACGCTGGATTTTCTGGCGCAGGAAATGAACCGCGAAATCAACACGATCGGCTCGAAGGCGAATGACGCGGTCATTTCGCGCGAGGTCGTGACGCTCAAGGCGGAGCTGGAGAAATTCCGCGAACAGGCCCAAAACGTGGAATGATGAAAAGTCCCGAGTCCAAAAAAACCGCGCCGCTGCTGATCCTCATTTCCGCGCCGTCGGGCGCGGGCAAGACGACGCTGTGCGAGATGCTGCTGGCCGCGCAGCCGCAGTTGACGCGCGCCATCACCTGCACCACGCGCGAGCCGCGCCCCGGCGAAAAAGACGGCGTGGACTATCATTTTTTCACGGCGGGGGAATTTCTGAAGCGCCTGCAGGCGGGCAATTTCATCGAGAACGCCACGGTCTATGGCAACAGCTACGGCATCCTGAAATCCGAATTGCTCGGCAAGCTGCGCGAAGGCAAAGACGTGCTGTTGAACGTGGACGTGCAGGGCGCGGCAACCATCCGCGAGCAAGCGCAGACCGAGCCGGAGTTGAAACGCGCGCTGGTGACGATTTTTCTGACGCCGCCGTCGGTGACGGTGCTGGAGCAGCGATTGAAGAAGCGCGGCGCAGACGCGGAAGCGGTGATCCAAAAACGGCTGGCGGTGGCGCGGCAGGAAATCGCGCAGTGGAAAAACTTCGACTACCTGATCGTCAGCGGCGACAAGCAGGAGGATTTGCGGCGGGCGCTGGCGGTGATCGGGTCGGAAAAGATGCGCTCGGCGCGGTCGCCGTCGCCGGAGATTTGATTCATCCTAATCATCATCGTAATCCTAATCTTAATCTCTCCATGTTCGACCACGAAAAGCTGCGCGTGTATCAGGAAGCCCTGGCCTTTGCTTCGTGGACGGAAACGGTCTTGGCCCGCGCAAAAAAATCCAGTCCGCTCCACGACCAACTGGATCGCGCCCGGACTTCAATCTTGTTAAACATCGCTGAAGGCAACGGACGTTTCACAGCGGCGGATCGTTGCCGGTTTTTTGACATGGCGAGAGGCTCAACTTTGGAATGTGCGGCGTGTCTCGATCTGCTGGCAGTAAAAAACGTGCTTGCCCCAAAAGATCAGACGCACGGCAAAATGATTCTGGAGAAGATTGTTTCCATGCTGGTCGGGCTGATTCGCAGCAACTCGGCGGACAGATTGCATGAGGCTCCGGTGGCTTATCAGGTTGGCAGGAAAAAAGATCAGGATTACGATTAAGATTAAGATTAGGATTATGAAAAAGCATGTCATTCTCGGCGTCACCGGCTCGATTGCCGCGCACAAGGCGGCGGATCTGGCGTCGCTGCTGACGAAGGTGAAATGCGACGTGCGCGTGGTGATGACGGCGGATGCGCAGCGCTTCATCACGCCGCTGCCGTTCAAGACGCTCACGCGGAATCCGGTGGTGACGGATCTTTACGACGAGGACGAGGGCTGGAAACCGGCGCACATTGAGCTGGCGGACGCGGCGGCGGTGCTGGTCATCGCGCCGGCCACGGCGAACGTGATCGCCAAGCTCGCGCACGGGATCGCGGACGACGCGTTGAGTTGCATCGCGCTGGCGCTGAATCCGCAGGCGAAAATTTTAATCGCCCCGGCGATGAACGGAAAAATGTGGCGGCATCCGGCGACGCAGGAAAATGTCCAAACATTGAAAGATCGCGGCGCGGAATTCATCGGGCCGGACGAAGGCATGTTGTCGTGCGGCTACGAAGGCATCGGCCGGCTGTGGCCGGTGGAAAAGATTGCCGAACGCGTGTTGGCGTTGTGACGGCTGGTTGGCCGCGCGGAACGTCGCGGCTGGTTTACCCATGAAAATCTTTGACTGGGAGCGGTTCAAGAAATTGCGCTGGTTGCTGGCGACGGAGCGCACGGAGCCAGCGCAGCAGGCGGAGCGCATTGTGGCGATGCAGCGCGACGTGGTGCTGCCGTCCAAGGCGGGCGTGTTTCTCGTCGTCCTTTATTATTTATTTTACTCCGGCTGGTTTGAAACGCCGTCCACGCGCGCGGTGGTGCATGACACGTTCAAGGTTTATTTTCTGGTTTATCTCGTGTGCAATTTCGTGGGCGCGGTCTGTTTTATCTCGTGGCGCCGGCTGCCGTCCGGCTTGTTCCAATGGCTGGCTTTCACGCTGGGATTGCTGGATGGATTGTTCATGGTGGGCATGACGATTGTCACGGGCGGCTTTGACAGCATCGTGTTCTGGGTGTTTCCGTGCCTGATTGTGCTCAACGCCTTGAGCATTCCCTTGGCGATGCCGCAGATCGTGCTCAATCTGCTGTTGAGCCTGTTTTATGTGAGCGCAAGTCTGGCGACGCCGCACATCGGCGCAGGGACCGCCATGATCACGGTGCCAGGCCGCAGCCCGTCGGCTGTCCACGCCACCAATCAGGTTTCCCGCGCCGGCAGCGAGGCCGCCGCCAAGCCGCGCAAGCCAATTTGGACGGATGATGTCGGCGAGGAAGATCTGTCGGGGGAAATCACGACGGAACCTTTTTTGCTGCGCGTCTCGGTGCTCTGGCTGCTCACGATCTGCTGCTATGGCGCGCAGGTGCTGCTGGAACGCCAGCGACAGGCGATTCTGGAGGCGCGCGAATTCGCCGCGCGCGAGGGCCAGTTGCAGTCCGCCGGCCGGCTGGCCGCGGAGTTTGCCCACCAGATAAAAAATCCGCTGGCAGTCATCAACAACGCCGCCTACTCGCTGCAACGCTCCCTGCGTGAAAATAAAAATTCCGCCGCGCTGCAGATTGAAATCATCCAGGAAGAAGTTGCGCGCGCCGACAAAGTCATCACCCAGATCATGGGCTATGCGCAGTTGAGCGAGGGCCGCGTGGAACGGCTGAAGGTTGTGGAGGAAATCGAAAACGCCATCGAACAGGTTTTTCCCAACGCGGTGCCGACCGGCATCCAGTTGAAAAAGAAATTCACCGGTCCGTTTCCGCCGTTGCTGATGCAGCGCGGCCACCTGGTGGAAGTGCTGGTGAACCTGTTGAAGAACGCGCGGGAAGCCCTCGACGGACACGGGAATATCGCCATCATCGCCGGCGCGGACCGCCAGCACGCGGTGGAAATTTCCGTGGCCGATGACGGGCCGGGCATTGCGCCGGACAAACTCGGACGCGTGTTTGAGGCGTATTTTACGACCAAGGAAAAAGGCACCGGCCTCGGCCTGGCCATCGTCAAACACAACGTGGAACTTTATGGCGGCGCGGTGCGCGTGGAATCGGTGCTTGGAAAAGGGGCGAAATTCACGGTAATCTTCCCGGCGAAGTCGCAGCCGAAACCATTTGCCAAATGAGCGAGCCACTGCCACCGGTGCTGATTGTGGACGACGAACGGAACATGCGTCGTTCACTCCAGACCATGCTTACGGACGAAGGTTATGAAGTGCGGGCCGCCGAATCCGCCGAGGAGGCGCTGGGCCTGCTCGCGCAGGAAAATTTTTTCATGGTCATCACCGACGCCCGCCTGGGCGGCATGAGCGGCTATGAATTTCTGGGCAAAATCCGCGGCCAATGGCCGGATTTGCCCGCGCTGATGATCACCGCCTACGCCACGCCCAAGCTCGCGGTCGAGGCCATCAAGGCCGGGGCAATGGATTATCTGTCCAAGCCGTTCGCGCCGGAGGAACTTTTTCTCGCCGTCGCGCGCTGCGCGGAGCGGCATCAGCTCCTGCGCGAAAACGCGGCGCTGCGGTCGCGCGCCGGGGAAATTTTCGGACTGGAGCAAATCATCGGCGAGTCGCCCAAAATGCGCGAGCTGCGCCAGTTGATTCAAACCGTGGCCGCGACGGACGCGCGCGTTCTGGTGCTGGGCGAAAGCGGCACCGGCAAGGAATTGGTGGCGGGCGCGATTCACACCTTGAGCCGGCGTCGGCATAAAAGTTACGTGCGCATCAACTGCGCCGCGATCCCCGAGCAACTGCTGGAAAGCGAATTGTTCGGCCACGAAAAAGGCGCGTTCACCGGCGCGATCAAACAAAAATTTGGCCGGGTGGAGGACGCGAATCATGGCACGATTTTTCTCGATGAAATCGCCGACATGGGCAAGCCACTTCAGGCGAAGCTGCTGCGTTTTCTGGAAGATGGCTCGTTCACGCGCGTGGGCGGCACGGAGGAATTGCGCGTGGATGTCCGCCTCGTCGCCGCGACCAACCGCGACATCGTGCAGGCCATTGCGGACGGCGAGTTTCGCGAGGATTTGTTCCACCGGCTCAATGTCGTGCAGTTCAACCTGCCGCCGCTGCGCGAGCGCGGGGCGGACATTATTTTGCTGGCCGAGCATTTTTTAAAAATCTTCCGGGTGGCGTTGAACAAAAACACGGTTGGCTTTAGCGCGGCGGCCCGCCAGAAGCTGCTGGCCCAGCATTGGCCCGGCAATGTGCGCGAACTGCGCAACGTCATGGAACGCGCCTTGATTTTGGAAACCACCCGCGAAGTGCAACCGGCCAGCCTGCCGGATTTTGCGGTTGAATCGCGCCTGCAAAAAGACGCGGCGGTCACGGTCGCGCCGGGCGAATCGCTGGACCTCGCGCTGGAGCGCCTGGAACGCGAGCTGATTCAGCACATGCTGGAGCAAAATAATTTCAGCCTGACACGCGTCGCTGAACGGCTTAAGCTCACCCGACATTCGTTGCGTTACCGGATGCAAAGACTAAACATGAAAACCGCCGCCGGCGACGGTGGCGAACCTGTCCCCTTGGCTGACTGATGAAGCAATTATATCTGCCATCTGCTGGTAGCCCGGTCATTGACTGGCTGATTTTTCTCGGCTTCCTGCTGCTAGTATGCCTGTGCCTCGGCGGCTTTGTCGTCTGGATGAAAGTGCTGCGCAGTAACAAATCCAAACGCAAACGGCGCAAGCACCGGCACCATCGCCCCACCAATCCCACGCTAGCCCAGACCGGCGGCTTGCCGCCCAAGCGCGATCCCAACCAGTTGCCGCCCGGCCCGTGAACCTGCCGCACAGCCGCGCGCTCACCAAAAAAAGCGCCTCCAATCTCGCCCTCGCTTTCATCCTGCTGCCGCGCGAAAAACGCGACGCCATGTCCGCGCTCTATGCCTTCTGCCGCGCGGTGGACGACGTGGCCGACGAGGATTCCGTCCCCACGGAAACGCGCCGCACGCAACTGGCGGCTTGGCGCGCGGACATCCGCAAAACCTGCGAAAATGGAAAACCGGAATTCGTCCTCAATCAGGAATTTCAGCCCGTCGTCCAAAAATTCAAGCTGCCGTTCGCCCTGTTTGACGAACTCATCAAAGGCTGCGAAATGGACTTGGAAAAACTCCGCTACGAAAATTTTGAGGAGCTGGAACTTTACTGCCACCGCGTCGCCTCCGTGGTCGGGCTGTTGAGCATCGAAATTTTCGGCTATAAGAATCCCGCCTGCCACGATTACGCCGTCTATCTCGGCCAGGCGCTCCAGCTCACGAACATTTTGCGCGACGTGAAAAACGACGCCGCGCGCGGCCGCATCTATTTGCCGCAAACCGAACTCAAAAAGTTCAACGTCAGCGAAGCCGAAATTTTGGATTCAAATCCCTCGGAAAATTATTTTGCGCTCGCGCGCAGCGTCGCCGACCGCGCCAAAAATTATTATTCGCGGGCGCAAAAAACCTTGCCGCCCGAAGACCGCAAATCCATGGTGGCCGCCGAACTGATGGGCTCGGTCTATTGGCAGTTGCTGCAAAAACTGGAGCGCGGAAAATTTAATGTGTTCGGCCCGCAGCCATTGAAATTGTCCAAACCGCACAAGCTGGCGTTGATCTTCAAATCGTGGGTGCGTCATGCCACCGGGGCCACTTCGCCGAGCTATGGCCAGCCCTGAAACGCGCCGGCTGATCGTCAACGCCGACGACTTCGGCCTTTCGCCTTCGGTGAATGCAGCCGTCATCCGCGCGCATCGTGAAGGCATTTTGACCAGCGCAAGTTTGATGGTCAACGAACCCGGCTGCGCGGAAGCCGTGCAGCTCGCCAAGGAAAATCCCCGGCTGGGCGTCGGCTTGCATCTCACGCTGCTGCTGGGCCGGGCCGCGCTGCCGCCGGAGAAAATTCCCGGCCTCGTCAATGCGCGCGGCGAATTCAGCCGCTCGCCGGTGGGAGTTGGTTTGAATTATTTTTTCAAGCGCCGACTGCGCGAACAGCTTCGCGCCGAGATTCACGCGCAGTTTGAAAAATTCCGCGCCACCGGCCTGCCGCTCGACCACGTCAACGGCCATCTGCATCTGCATCTGCATCCGGTGATTTTCAAAATCCTGATGGCGGACGCCGAAAAACTCGGCCTCCGGCATTTTCGGCTCACGCGCGACTGCCTGGCGCGCAGCCGGCGGCAGGCGAGTGGACGCTGGTTTTACCGCATTTCGCACGCCGCGATTTACGCGTGGCTGTCGCGCCGCGCCCGCGAACCGCTGCGCCAGCGCGGCATCAAACACGCGCAGCTTACTTTTGGTTTGCTGCAGGATTCGCGCGTGGATGAAAATTACATTTTGAAACTGCTGCCCGAGCTGCCGCCCGGCGATTCCGAGCTTTATTTGCATCCGTCGCTCGACAAATTCCCGCACGAATTCGCCGCCCTCGTCAGCCCGCAGGTGAAAGACCTGGTTTCAAGGCTTGGCATCAAACTGGTTCGCTATCAAGATTTGTAACATGTTTAAACTCCTTTCAATTTTGCTCGTCGGCCTCGTCTGCGAATCCGCCGGCGTGGTGCTGCTGAAAAAAGGCATCAACCGGATTGGCGACGTGAACGGCTACACCGCCGCTGAAATTTTCCGCGTGATCAAGTCCGGCCTGACCAGCCAGCAAATCTGGCTCGGCATTTTTTTTGAAGCGCTGTTTTTCATCGGCCTGCTCGTGCTGATGTCCAAGAGCGACATCAGTTTTCTCTGGCCGCTCACCGGTTTGAGCTTCGTGTTCGCGACCTTCGCCGCGCGGTATTTTCTGCACGAGCATGTCTCGCCGGTGCGCTGGGTCGGCGTGGTGCTGATCGTGCTGGGCGCGGGCTTCATCAGCTATAGCGAACACGCGCGGGAAAAGCCCGCGCCGCCCGCGAGCCCGGCGCCGGTTATCGCGAAATAATTTTTTGCAGCACGCCGGCCAGTTGGCCGGCCGCGAAACTCGTCTTCTTTTGCAACGCCAGCAACGCGCCAATTTTTCCGGGCGATTTGGCGATGGCCCAGGCCAGCTTGCCGAAATGCAAATTTTTGTCCGCCTTGGCCAGCGCGTTGAAATCCAGCGGCAAATCCTCGTTCGCCGTGTCCGAAATCACCCGCACCGTGGCGCAGGCAATACCGCGTTCGCGGCAGACGGCGTGAATCGCCGCCGACTCCATCTCCACCGCATCCGCGCCGGATTCCGCGCGTAATTTTTTTTTCTCGACCACGGTGGTGGCAATGCGGTCGGCGCAGAAAAATTTCACCGGCCGGGCACCGGCGGCCAGCAGTTGATTTCCGATTTCCGATTTCCGATTTCCGATTTCAAAAACGACTTCGCCCAGTTTCAAATCCGGATTCAGCCCGCCGGCAAAACCGCCGGTCAGCACCAGTTCCGGCGAGTGGTTTGCCAGAAATCCGCGCACGGATTTTTCGGCGTTCTGGTGCCCGATGCCGACGATGAGCACCGACACTTGGTGGCTGCGGCACAAGCCGCCCGCCGCGATTTTTCGAAACGGCGCGGCTTCCTCTTTGAGCGCAAAACAAACGAGTGTGGACATGACCAAACCGTGCCAGTGTGACAGCCGCCGGATGGAGTGGCAAACACTCTTGCAAGCGCGGCTGGTTGAACCAGGGTCGAGGTTGACTCCGCCGCAATCCGGCCAAATATTCGAACATGGGCCGCCGCCAGCTTGGGCGGCATCCGTTTTCCGCAGGAAATTTTAGTGCTCGTCCGGAGTTTTCCAAACCCTGAGTCCGTGTTCCGATTTGGAGTGCGCGGACAGGTCCGCGCTTTGGCACTGGGAGACATGTCTCCCAGTCGGAAAGCGGCGACCTGTCGCCGCACTCCAAATTGGGACGCCACCGGCCTTGCGGATTGCTTGACAGAATTCTGGAACAGAGTCAAAGTCCCAAAGTATGAAAAAGATTAAGTTGAAATTGCTCTCTTCTGTTTTCGTAACGCTGTTTATCGGCAGAATGGTTGGCACTTCTCAAGGTTTCGTAAATCTCAATTTTGAAGAGGCAAATCTAAGCGGTTACGTTCCCCACTATCCTCTTCCTGTGCCATTCACGAATGCGTTTCCGGGTTGGAGCGATACTGAAGTTAGCACATTTTATGGGACGAATGCTAATCTTAATTCGTTTTACGACGGTGTTAGCACGGGAGGTGCTGGGATATCAATAAGTGACTCAAATAACTTGGGTTTTGCTCCCTTTCAAGGAAAATACAGCGCATTGCTCTTTGGCTCAAGCATGGGTGCAGGCGGACCTTTAGCTATTTCTGAGGAACTTTCGCAGACAGGTTTAGTGCCTGTCGGAACGGAGTCAATTACTATGGATGTTTATGCTTGGAATGGATTCAGTGTCACGCTCGGAGGGCAAACAATAAATATGATCCCATTGAAAACATTTACAAATTACACGCTTTATGGTGGCGATATATCTATGTTTGCGGGGCAAATTGCTGCGCTCGATCTAATCGCTCCCGGCACGCTTTCACCAAATGCAGTGGAATTTGATAAAATACAATTCTCTACAAACATTGTTCCAGAACCAAGTGACTTTGCTTTAATCGCGATCGGAGTAATTTTCTATGCCAGCACATGCGCAAATAAATTCTTTCGAGCAGCGGCAGTGGCACAAAAAAATCCCCGCCGTGGTGAAATGAAAAGGTTCAGTTTTGAATTATGCGCCAGTCAAGTCAGCACCGCTTTACAACCATTATGAAAACGCTGGTGGAAATGATCCGACGGGCCGCGCCGGTGGCGGTTTGTTTTTTGTCCTGCCTGGGAGTTTCCAGCCGGGCGGCCCAGCCGCTGGCGCCGAA
Source organism: uncultured Verrucomicrobia subdivision 3 bacterium (assembly GCA_903944085.1). Taxonomy (GTDB): domain Bacteria; phylum Verrucomicrobiota; class Verrucomicrobiia; order Limisphaerales; family UBA11358; genus UBA11358. The sequence continues at coordinate 9,564 of CAJAQO010000028.1, read as the reverse complement.
ATTCAAAGTCGTGGCGTTTTACACCGGCAAGGATGATCTGGCGCACATCAGTTTTGTGGAGGAAGCCAACCGCTGGTTCCCCAAGATGGCGGCAAAATATGATTTCAGTTATGACGCGACGACGAACTGGAACGAGCTAAACACTGAATTTCTTTCGCACTATCAAGTCGTGCTTTTTCTGGACACCCGGCCGGAAGTTCCCGCGCAGCAACGGGCGTTTCAGCAATACATGGAAAATGGCGGTGCCTGGATGGGCTTTCATTTTGCCGCGTTTGCCCTGGCGGGTTCGGCCTATCCGCAAAATTGGGACTGGTATCATCAGCAATTTTTGGGATCAGGCGAATATGTCAGCAATACCTGGCGGCCAACCTCGGCGGTGTTGCGGGCCGAGGATCGCCAGCATCCGGCCACCCGGCATTTGCCGGAAGTTTTCAAGTCGGCGCCCAACGAATGGTATCGCTGGTCGAATGATCTGCGGACCAATGCCAGCATCAAAATCCTTTTATCAATTGATCCAGCCAGTTTTCCGCTGGGAACCGGACCGAAACTTCATGAGATCTGGCATGAGGGTTATTATCCGGTGGTCTGGACCAATACGAAATACACGATGCTGTATGTCAACATGGGCCACAATGACATGGACTACGAACATAAATTTGATGCCACCAATAAAACCCTTTCCCATACCTTCGATAATCAAATCCAAGACCAGTTGATCCTTGATGGCCTGTGCTGGCTGGGCGAACATGCCAAGCCACAATCAGGTCGGCTTGATGGCGCTTTCCGGTGAGCCGCCCACGACCTTTGGTTTCAAAACAGCAAACTGCAGATCTGACAGCGGCGTCAGCCAGGATCAGTTGCCGGCGAAACTGCGATTTTGCAGCCTCGGCTACGGTGCTATTGAACTGTTTATCAACGTCAGGATCGCGCGCGCGCCGGATCTGATCGAACGGTTTCTGGATGCCGGCATTGAAACCAGCCATCCATGAGGCAACTTTTTTTAACCTTCCTTCAGCGACGGCGGCGTGGTGGCAACGCATCGCCTGCCAGGCGGCGATTTTATTCGCGGTGAGCTGCGGGCTTTGACGTCTGAGCGTTTACTTCCGCCGACGCCGAGGCCGCGTGACAGGCCCGCCATGCGTCGGATAATCTTAGCTGGTGCCGCTTGGCCGGAGCCAACGCCGATGGGGCTGCGCCGTTCCTGGGGTTGCAGCAGCGCCGTGGTGATCCTGCAGGTGACGCCGCCAACGGAACCTCGGACGGCGGAAAAATCCCGATGAAAATTCGGTTCCGTTCACCGCAGCGTTTCGGGCGGCCCTTTCCAAATGAGCCGCACGGCATCGAGCCGGAGCCGGGCTTGTTGCAGCGTTGCCGCCAACGCTTGTTGCTGCGCGAGCGCCAACTGGATTTCTTGCGGACGAACGTGATCGTTCACCAGCGCGAGCGTTTGCAGGCGCTGCACCTCGTGGCCGAGCAGGTGGTTCATTTCGTTCAGCGCGGACTCGCGCAAAACGGAGGCGCGAATTTCAGCCAGCTCGGTGCCGGTCTGAAACATGGCCGGAAGTTTCCGTTGCGCGATGTCGGCATTCTCCAGCAATTTGTAAGGCGAGCCTTTTTCCAGTTTTTGTTCCCAGCTTGAATCGAGAAACGCTCCGGTCACATCCACCAGCTTGTGGCTGACGAACAGGCGAATCGGCGTCGGCGGCAAGAACCGGTCCACATGCAACTGCGGTGCCGCGATGGCTTCCAATACAAAGATGAGTTCCAAAAGCATTGTCCGGTCGTTCGCCGTCGGCAGCGCCGCAAAAGCGCAATTTCCCGTTTCGGCCCCGAGCAACAATTCCATGGCTCCGGTGACCAGCGGATGATCCCACGTCAGAAACCTGACGTCTTCCCGGCTCAACGCGCGGCGGCGGTCGCAGGTGGCGATCATGCCTTCGGCTGGCATGGACGGAAAAGAATCGGTTATGATACCGAGCGGATTCAGTTGCCAGGTGTGCGGCGCGAGTTCCTCGATGTGAACGCCAAAATGGTCCAGCAGGTCGAGCAGATAATTTTCCAACTCCGGCTGCCGGTCCTGTTCCTGAATTTGGTGGATGATTTTTTGCGCCGTGGCGGGGCGGAACGAATTCAGTTCCAGCAGCCGATCGCGGCCCTGTTCGAGCCGGCGGCGGATTTTCTGCCGGGCGGCCCGGGTGTTTTTCAAAAGCTCGGCCAACTCGTTTTCTGCGGCGAGCCGGTCCGCCACGGGAAATTCCAGCGCGAGGTCGTGGACGGCGCGGCCAAAGTGGTGCAGTAATTCATTGCCGCCTTCGAGGTTGCTTTCAAATGCGTCCAGGCCTTCGTGATACCAGCGCGCCAAAACTTCCTGCGGACTCTGCGCGAGAAACGGCACATGAATCTGGATGTCTTCGGTCTGACCGATGCGGTCCAGCCGGCCGATGCGTTGTTCCAGCAACTCCGGATTGAACGGCAAATCAAACAGCACGAGATGATGCGCGAATTGAAAATTGCGGCCTTCGCTGCCGATCTCCGAACAAATCAGCAGCCGCGCGCCGTCGGGTTCGGCGAACCACGCGGCGTTTTGATCGCGCTGCACCAGCGTCAGACCTTCGTGGAAAATGCCCGTCTTGATGGTCAGGTGCCGGCGCAACGCTTCGTCAAGCGCTTCGGCTTTTTCAATCGTGCGACCGATCACCAAAACTTTTTGCGGCGCCAGTTTCAGCAACAATTCCACCAGCCAAAGCACGCGCGGATCTTTCGCCAGGTCAAGCGAGGCTTGCAACTTGGGGTCGCCGGCATCCTCGGCAAATTCGGTGGCGACGCGATCCAACCAATGTTCCGCGTCGGGGCCGGATTGCAGTCTAGCCAGCCGCACGGTTCGTTTGGGAAAACCTTTCATGCCGGCCCGCGTGTTGCGGAACAGCACACGGCCCGGACCGTGCAGGTCCAGCAGGTTTTCCAGCAGGGTCTGTCGCGCGGCTGCGCCGCCCCGGTCCAACTCCGCCAAGCGCGGTTCCAACAGCGCATCATGCACCAGCAAACGGCGCAGCGCAGTGAGATCCTTTTTGGCGAGCGCGGTTTCTCCGTGTAATTTCTCGGCAAGCTCGGCGGTGATTTTGTAATCTTTTGATTCAGCTTGAAACGCGGCCAGATCGCGATACCGGTCCGGGTCGAGCAATCGCAGACGCGCAAAATGGCTTTCAACTCCGAGTTGTTCCGGCGTGGCCGTCAGCAACAAGAGTCCATCTGACTTCCGGCTCAAATCTTCCACCACGAGATACTCGCGGCTGGGCGCGGCTTCGGACCAGCCGAGATGATGCGCTTCGTCCACGACCAGCACATCCCAGCCCGCCGCCACCGCCTGTTCGGCGCGGCGCGGATCGCCCGCCAGAAAATCAATGCTCGTCAGGACGAGCTGGTCATCCAGAAACGGATTTGCGCCCGGTTCGCCGGCTTCGATGGCCGCGCAGCGCTCCGCGTCAAAAATATGCAGCCACACGTTGAAGCGGCGGAGCATTTCCACGAACCACTGATGCACGAGCGATTCCGGCACCAGCACCAGGATGCGATTGGCCCGTCCGCTCAACAGCAGGCGATGCAGGATCAAACACGCCTCGATGGTTTTTCCGAGTCCCACTTCGTCCGACAGCATCACGCGCGGCGCATGGCGGCCGGCGACTTCCTGCGCGATGTAAAGCTGATGCGGAATCAGATCAATGCGTCCGCCCACAAAACCGCGCACCGGCGACTGGCGCAGGCGATGCAGGAATTCCAGCGAGCGGCGGCGCAGCGCGAAGGCAGCCGAGGTGTCGAAACGGCCCGCAAACAAACGCTCCTGCGGGCCTTGCAGGCTGACGTGATCGTTCACCAGCGCTTCGGGCAGTTGCAAATTATCGCCAACGTATATCAGCCGGCCGAGCTGCTCGATGATTTCCTTGACGATGAATTCTTTGTCCGCTTGCGTCCGAATTTTGTCGCCGACGCGAAAGCGCACGCGTTTTAACGGCGCTTGCTCCACGGCGTAAATCCGGGTCTCGCCGGCGGCTCTGAATTCGACCTGCACGCGGCCATGGCCCGTGTGCGCGACGGTGCCCAGCCCCAGTTCGGGCTCCGACTCGCTGATCCATCTTTGACCGGAAATAAACATGCTCATGAAATGGCGGCGCGCTTTATGCGAATTTTGTCCGGCAAAAGCAATCTTCGATCTGGCGTCGTTGGCCGCCGGCAAAACTATTTTGCCAGCGCGCGGCGGCTTCTGCTAGGCTGGTGGGATGCGAATGTTCATCTGGTTTTTCAGCGGTCTCGTCGCGTGGTCGGCCGCCGGCGCGGAGTTGCAGTTCAATTTCGGAGAGCTGGCCGCGAGCGGTTCCCTGACGAATTTTCACGCCGAGCTGCTCGGCGGCGGCGCACCGCCGGCTTGGCAGATTGTGGGCGACGCCGTGCCATCAGCGTTTGCGCCGCTCACCGACCGGGCGCAGAACGTCGCGGGCCGCAGCGTGCTCGCGCAGACCAGCCAGGATGCAGCGGATGAGCGGTTTCCCATGTTCATTTATGACGGCGAGAAGTTTCGGGATTTCAAGTTCGCGACGCGCTTCAAAATCGTCAGCGGCCTGACCGAGCAGATGGCCGGGCTGGTGTTCCGCTTTCAGAACGTGTCGAATTTCTACGTCGTCCGCGTCAGCGCCCTTGGCAAAAATGTGCGGTTTTACAAGGTGGTGAACGGTCAGCGCGCCGATCCCATCGGACCCAGTTGCGATGTCGCCGTCGGCACCTGGCATCAGCTCGCCGTGCGATGCGAAGGCACTCAAATCACGCTCTGGCTGGATGACCGGCTGGTCATGCCACCGCTCGGCGACAATACGTTCGCCAACGGCAAACTTGGTTTTTGGACAAAGTCCGACGCGGTCAGTTATTTTGCCGACGCCTCGGTGGAATACACGCCGCTCGTGCCCGTGGCACAGGCGCTGGTCAATGCCGTCCTGCGCCAACAGCCGCGCATTCTCGGCCTGCGGATTTACACGCTCGGCACGAATGCCACCACCAGCATTCTGGCGAGCAAGGAGCCGGCGGAAATCGGCCAGACTGGCACCGACGCGGAACTCGCCGCCATCCACGACGGCACGATTTCTTTCGGGCGCGATCACGGCACGGTGTTGATTACGATGCCGCTGCATGACCGGAACGGGGATTTCATTGCCGCCGTGCGCTTCAAATTAAAATCATTTTTTGGCGAGACGGAAAACAATGCCGTGGCCCGCGCGGCTTTGTTGTTGAAACTGATGCAGAGCTACGGCAACTCCGCCGAGGATTTGCGGAAATAGGAATTGAAAATGGCCGCCGCTAACCGCGCCGGCCTTTCACGGCTTGGCTGGCGGAGCCGGCTGCGCGGTCGGCAATTTCATCGCCGGCAAATCCGTGGGCTTGGTCCGCCGCACCCCGCCCGCCACCACGATTTCGCCGTTTCCATTCACCGCCAAGTGCGGCCGCGAACCGAAATTTTCATACTGATCCCGCGATTTTACCGCGCCGTCCGGGCTGATAACCGTGTAGCTGAACGACTGCGCGCCCGTCTGCCAGAGCACATGCAACTGACTCACGCGATCCACCTGCGCCTCCGGCTGGCTGAACGACACCAGCATTCCCAGCGGGCTGACCTTGAACACGTGCGAGCCGTCTCCGCTGCTGACCAGCACATACAGCCGCAGTTGTTCGCGCAGATAATTTGCTTCAACCAAGGCGTATTTGCGCGGCTCTGGCGCGGTGTTCGTCGCCACCATCACGCCAAAATCCTGCGACCACAATTCCGCGCCGTTGATGACGTCAAAATGTTTCGGCGCGCTATTGACGGCCAGCGACCATTCCTTGATGCGCACAGTGGCGACGACTTTGTAACGGCCCGGTTTGCCCATCACAAAATACGGCTGTAAATCCACATGCTTCGTCGCCAGCTGCGACGATTCCAGATCGAATTCCTCCACCACCGGCACGTCCGCGTTTTTAACCACCACAAAACCGTCCTCGGATTCCACGCTGAAGGTCAGCCAGCTCGGATCGGCACCCAGATGCACCGCCTGGCCGGAAGTGTTGGTGATTTTCACCGCCAGCCGCACGGCTTCGTTTGGCAAAAACTGGTCTTGATCGAGGCCCAGCTCCACGCTCACCTGCGCCGCCGCGCGAAAAAATGCCGTCAGCGCCAGTATCGCAACGAGAAAAGTTTTCATTTGATGACGGACAGATTAGACCGTGCCGCCTTGGTGGCAACTGCAAAACGGCCGCGCTCGCCTTTGTGAATCTGCACAGGGTCGTTGCCTCCCATACCCTGCCGCGTTCGGCGGATTTGCTTGCCGGTGCGTTTGAACCAGGCATAGTATGTTCCGGATGATTCGAGCCGGTATAAATTCTGAGCGACTTTGAAAGAGTGCCGCCGCAGTTTTGGCCGGCTTCAATGTCATTTGAAGTGTTAATTTAAAACCATCTGCGCGCGTAGCTCAATTGGATAGAGCGTCGGTCTCCGAAGCCGAAGGTTGTGGGTTCAACCCCCGCCGCGCGCACCACTTCGAAATTTCCCTTTTCGAATCAGCCGGATGAAGTTCCCGGTCACGGCTTTCCGCCATGCAAAGCACCGGACCGCACTTCCCAGCGGTGCAAATCTTGGCCGAGTTCGCGCGGCCAGTTCTCCTCGGTGCAAGTCATGAATACCTGGCCGCTGGTCTTGCGCGCCGCCTCCAGCAGCGGCAAAAAACCGCTGCGGCGCTTCACGTCCAGTTCGCCCATCACGTCGTCAATCAGCAGGATCGGCGGTGAGCCGTGCAGGCCCGCGAGAAATTCCGCCTGCGCCAGCTTCAACGCGATGGCCAACGTGCGCTTCTGCCCCTCGCTGCCAAACTGCGCGGCGGATTTCTCATTTTGCAACAACTGCAAATCATCGCGGTGCGGCCCAACCAGCGTCGCGCGGAAAGTTCTTTCGCGGGCGCGCGACGCCGCCAACTCCACGGCAAAATCATTTTTCACGCTCGGCTGATATTCGATGCGCAATTCCTCGGCGTCATTCGAAATACGGCGGTAGGCCAGCCGCGCGAGCGGGGAAAATTTCGGCACCAATTCGCGGCGGGCGCGGATGATGTCATTGCCCAGCTTCACCAACTCGGCGGAAAAACTTTCCAGCGCGGCCTCATCGGCGGTGCGCTGTTTGAGGAGCGCGTTGCGGGCGCGGACGGTGTGCATGTAACGCTGGAGCAGCGGCAAATAACCTGGCTGCGTTTGCGCGAGCAGCAAATCCAGAAACCGCCGGCGCGCGCGGGCGGTGCCTTTGATGAGCTGCAAATCTTCCGTGCAAAAAACCACCGTGCGCAGCGTGCCGAAATAATCCCCAAGTTTTTTCACGGGCTGGCCGTCCAACGCGAGTTTCCGTTCGCGCGCGGACCAATACATTTTGATTTCGTGATCGCCCTGGCCCACCACGGTGCCGCCGGCGAAATAACCCTTCGCGCCATGCCGGATCATTTGCGCGCCGCCGACGCCGCGAAAGGAACGCAGCGTGGCCATGAGATAAATCGCTTCGAGGATGTTCGTCTTGCCCTGCGCGTTGTCGCCCAAAAACAGGTGGAAACCGGGCGAAAAATCCACGTCCAACCGCGCGTAGTTGCGGAAGTCGCGGAGTCGCAGATGGGCCAGATGCACGAAGAAAAATAACCGCAATTCGCGCGGCAGCGAAGTCTTTATTATCGAACGGCCGCAGTCATGTATTCTTTCAACAGCCGCACATAAAGCTGGTATTGTTCGAGCGAAACGCCCGGCGGCGTCTGATGATCCACGCTCGGAATAAATCCGCCGGTTCGCATCAGCGGGACCAGTCGTTCGAACTCGGCGCGCAGGGCCGCCTCGCCTTGGTGCATCACCAGCTTGTTAAAATGCCCGATCATGCGCAGATTCGGATAAAGCTGCCGCAGCCGGTCGCCGTCCACCCCGGCCTGACGTTCCAGCGGCAGCACGCCATCCACGCCCACGGACTGCAACCACGGCACGAGCATCGTCACATCGCCGTCGGTATCCACGATGGTGAGCAGGTTTAACTCCTTGGCGCGCGCCAGCAGCTTCCGATAATACGGCGCGAGAAATTCTTCAAATATTTTTTTGGAAATCATCGGGCCGTGGTTGTATGACATGTCTTCGGCAATGGTCATGAATGTCGGCACGCACGCCGCGGCGATTTGTTCCAACAGCCGCAAATTGAAAGCGAGCAGGTCTTGATTGATGCGATGCACCAGTTCCGGCTGGTCGAAATAGGCGTAGCTCAACCGCTCCAAATCCATCAGCGTGCGCGGAAACCAGAAGAATCCTTCCAACGTCACCCACACGACGGCTTCGCCGCGCGCTTGCCGCACTGACCAGGGGCGCATGCCGCTGATGGCTTGTGAATGATCCGGGTAAAGCTGCGGCAGCAGGCGCAGATAATCATCCATGCTGGCGACCATGCCTTCAGTGTGATGCTGCGTCGCCTTGATGGTGGCCTCGGTGGTGCTGAACCAGAATTGCTGATACGGATCGAGTCCGAAATATTCGGCCAGCTCAAAGACCTGGCTGAATTTCAATTCGCGCGGCAAACCTTCGCCGTGCCAGCGGGCGATGGTCTGATCCCACCACATCGCCCATTCCCAAACCGGCAGGCGGTCCACTGGTTGAAAATTCATCGCGGCCCGGAATCGTTCCACATGATTCATATCAAGTCCTTCCAATCTTCATTGAACGATTTTAGTTTCTGGCCGCAGCAAAATATGCGTCGGCTCGTCGCGGTCGCACTTCAGCCAGCCGTCCTGTTCGTGCAATTCAACAACCTGGATGGAACTGCGGCGCTGCTCGGTGGTGTCTTTGCGTGCGTCGGGCCCGCGCCGGCCCGGATGCGTGAAGTAAAATAAAAACGCGCGGTCGCCGCTCACTACCACGTCGGGATGGCCGCCCATCACGCCGTCGTCCGCGCCCGTGCCGGGTTTGGCGACCAGATTCTCCGGCTGCTTGGACCAGTTGGTTGCATCTTCGGAACGAAAAACGCCGAGACCTTTCCATTCATCTATGACGCACCAAAATTTGCCGTGCCAGCGAAAACCTTTCGGCCCTTCGCCCCGCGCTTTGAAAGCGAGACCTTTGTCCGTCCAGTTCGCGAGATCGGGACTTTCGGCGAAGTGAATGGATTTGCCGGAACGCTCGTCGTTGTAATAAAGCCGCCAGTTTCCGTCGGGCATTCGTTCAATGCTCGGGTCGATCACGCGGTCGGACGCGAGCGAGAGTTTTTTGGGATTCGACCAGTCTAATAAATTCGTGCTCGTGAGCTGGACGATGAAACGCGGATGATTCCAGTCCTCGAAAATTCCCGGCACGATGGTCAGAAACATCTGCCACGTTCCATCCGGCGCGCGCGTGACGTCCGGTGCCCAGCAGGTGACGTTCGTGCCGCCGTATTCCGCCGGCAAATCAAACTGCGCCATGCCGACAAATTTCCAGTGCGCGCCGCCGTCCGCCGATTCCGCGATACCGATGGGCGTGCCATGAACCCAGGTGACGCCG
>CAJAQO010000027.1 GCA_903944085.1 uncultured Verrucomicrobia subdivision 3 bacterium | reverse complement strand
TTCCACCAGCCGGCCTTTGTAAAGTTGCTCGTTTTCAATCTGCCGCTGGTTAATGATCTTGAGTTGCTCGTCATTCAGCGTGGGCGTGGGTGCCGAAGCGCTGGCTTGGTCCGTGATGTGCAACTGCTGCCGCAACTGCTCCACATAATCCTGGTTCGTCTTGATTTCCAAATCCTGCTCCTGAAACTGCTCTTCCAGCGTCTTCAGCCCGTTCTCCGTCAACTGCCGGCGCGATTCAAAACGGTAATTCTTGTAGGCCTCGGCAATGGCGTTGGCCAGGTCTGCGGCTTCCTGTTTGTCGTCGCTGTAAACGGTGATGGAAATCAACTTGGTGTTTTTCACCGGGGCAAGCTGCATGCGCTGCTTGAGAATTTCCATCGTCTCCGTCGTCTTGAGCGTCTCATTGTTGAAATACTTGTTGCCCCACTTGGTGTTCAGGTTCAGCGTCGCGATGACGTTGCTCAACACGAGCTGCGACTGCATGATTTCAAACGTGGTCTGGATGAAATACGGATCATATGTTCCCGAAGTCTGAATGCCGGTCATGCCGGGAATATCCGTCACATCGTTTTCCACTTTGATGCGCGCGGTGCTGGCGTAGGATTCCGGCAGGATGAACGTCACCGCCGTGGCGATGATGGCTGTGATGAGAAACACCGTGATGATGATCGCCTTGCGAATGCGGATGACGCGCCAGTAATCCAAAAAATGCAGCCGGGCTTCCGGCGGCGTCGAGCTCTTAAATTCGTCCATATCTTAAATTGCTTCTAAAAATAAAAAAAATGCGGGAGCCTGTTTAGACCCGGCTCCCGGCTTCGCGTTCAAACCATGTTGTGGGGCGCTGCGTTTTAGTAGTTGGCTGTCAGCCCAAGATAAACCCGGTTGCGGGTATAACCGGCACCCGCGATCGCCGTCACCAAATCGTCATAATTGTAGCCTGCGTCCACCGAGAAATGCTGGTTGATCTGATAAGTCACATTCAAGCCCAGCCCATAATCGGTCTCGTCCATGCTGCTGGCTTGACCGCCTTGATAAGTGGAATACTGAATTCGCCCAATCGCCGAAGCCGACAGTTTGGGCGTGAACCGATGGTTCACATCCAGATAGATGACTGAGCTTTCAGAATACTGGGTCAATTGTCCGGCAGCATCTGGCTGCACTTGATCGGTCGCGCCAATATCGTGAGTGAAGCCAAGTTGCACAAAGCTGCCGGGACGGTAGGTGTAAGCCAGAGACACATCCGCATATGGTGCCCACGAGGTGGACGGGAACAACGGATCAGCATAACTGTCCGTATACGACGCGCCACCGCGAATCGTGCCGCTCAAATTCGAGGTGAATTGCTGCTCGATACCGAGATAACCGTAGTGGGTCGTGTTGTCACGATCGGAACTTTTGTAAACAAGGGACTGAGGCACTAATGTCGGCAAATGAACATAGTTGACAACCGCTATGGGTTCATTGCCGGTGTAGTTCACCCAGCTAAATTCATAACCGATAAAAGCCGTCGTTTCCGGGAGAATATGCCACTTCAAATCCAACGACACGTCCTGTTCAACTCGATCCAAAATGCCTGCAAGACTGGGCGCACCACTTAAAGATTGCCAGCCCGATGCTCCGGAATGCGTCAACCCAAGTGTGGTCGGAGTAATCGTATAAGGAGGAGCCAACAGCCCAGCCGTCGTCCCGCTGTTGCTATAATCATAAAAACTATTGTCGTAAGTCAAATCAGTGCTGAACAGGCGCGACCAGTCGGTGCTCAACTTCACCTCGCCGTGATTGGAAATGAAATCGCCATTAACGCGATAAGTCGCATTCGCACCCGTGGTGTTCGGATTGGTCAATTGCGGATCCTGCCCGGCGGCAAAAGTATCGGTGACCTTGACGTGCCAGCGCTCATTGAAAGCGTGATCCAGCCATAAATCTACCTGATGCGTCTGGTCGAACGGGTTGCTATGCCGCTCCTCGTAATAATAAAGTCCGTAGGAATAACGAATCCCCAAGTCCGTCTGCTTCAGCGGCACATGCAGGGAAATCGTCGGCAGCAGCTCGGTGCCAAAGCTCGACTTGCTGGTGGGCGAGACCGCGTAATTATCGTCGTAAAACCCGCGCAAAGTCGCGGAGACATTCCAGAATTTTGGGACGGTCACGCTGTCAGCCATCGCGTTGGACATGCCGGCAGCGCCCAGCGCCACCAACCCGGCAGAGACAAAAAGATTCTTCATAATTCTTCTGGTTGTGTTCTTTGACCGCTCACACTCGCTGTCATTCAAAAAAAGTGCTTACAGCCGATTCCACGGATAATTTATCAGTGCGGCAAGTTGCCCGTCAAAGGTTTTTTTTGGAATTATCTACCCGGAATCGGCATAAATTTTTGCCTTTTAAATTTTTACATCCCCGTTTTGCCACCCGCTCGCGATAATTCCTTTTGCAGCCGCGCCCACGGCAAGACGTTTACGACGTCCGCTTTCGTCAGCCAGCCCTTGCGCGCCAAGCCCGCGCCCAAACGCAGAAAACCCACGTGTTCATTGCGGTGCGCGTCGGGATTGATGACGCACTTCACGCCCTGGCTTTTCGCATAGGGCCAGTGCCGCCAGTCCAGATCGAGCCGGTGCGGATTGCAATTGAGCTCGATCCAAGTGCCGGTGGCGGCGCACGCGTCAATCACCGCCCGCACGTTCACCGGATAAGGTTCGCGCTCCAGCAGCAGCCGCCCGGTCAGGTGCCCAAGGATGTGCACAAATTTATTTTCCGCCGCGTAAATCAGCCGTTTCGTGTTCTCCGCCTCGCTGCTCGACGGCACATGCAGGCTGGCCACCACCACGTCCAATTCCGCCAGGACGTCGTCATCGAAATCCAGCCGCTCCTTCAAAATGTCCACCTCGCTGCCCGCCAGCAATCGAAAATCGCCGCCGCGATCCGCGATTTTTTCGTTCAGTTTTTTAATTTCCAAAATTTGCTCGCGCAGCCGTTTCGCATCCAGCCCGTTGGCCTGATATGACGATTTCGAGTGATCCGTGATCGCCCAATATTCGAGGCCCAGCTCTTCCATGTAGGCCGCGATTTCTTCCAGCGAGTTTTTGCCGTCGCTCCAGTTTGAGTGGTTGTGCAGCGCGCCTTTCAAATCCGTCCACTCAATCAGTTTCGGTAGCGCGTTCTTCTCCGCCGCCGAAAACTCGCCGTGATCCTCGCGCAATTCCGGCGGCACAAACACCAAATCCAATTTCTGAAAAATCTCCGCCTCGTCGGCGCACGGCTCGAGCAATTTGGCGTCGCGTGTTTCCTCGGTGGATTTGAACAGCCCGTATTCATTCAGCCGCAGCCCGCGTTGGATCGCCCGCTGCCGCATCACGATGTTGTGCTCCTTGCTGCCGGTGAAATACGCCAGCGCAAATGGAAATTCCGCGTCGCTCACCACGCGCAAATCGCACTGAATGCCGCCGTCCAAAATCACGCTCGCCTTCGTTTCACCTTTGGCCAGCACCTTGACAATGCCCGGCTGCGAAACGAAAAACCCGATCACGTCCGCCGGTTTTTTCGACGAAGCCAGCAAATCAATGTCCCCGCAAATTTCCTTGAACCGCCGCAAGCTCCCGGCCGGACTGCACCGGATCACCGCCGGATGCTCGCGCAAATTTTCCAGCAGCGGCTCCGCCGCGCGCAGCGCCTCGCTCAACAAATGTTTGCTGGCGTAAGTCCGTTTTCGCGCGATGCCCTCCAGAATGTTCGCCTGCGTTTTTTCGCCGAAACCGTCCAATTCCGCAACCTGGCCGGCTTTGCAGGCGGCTTCCAGCTTTTCAATCGAATCAAGGCCGAGCTTTTTGTTCAGCGCCTGGATTTTTTTGGGACCGAGGCCGGAAATTTCCAGCATCGCGATCAAACCAGGCGGAATCGAAGCCTTCAATTCGTCGTAATATTTTAATTTTCCCGTCTCAACCAGTTCCGTGATTTTTTGTTCCAGCGCCTCGCCGATGCCCTTGATTTCGCCGAGCCGTTTTTCCGCGACCAGTTTTGCCAGCGGCTCGGCCAAACCTTCCAGCGTCCGCGCCGCGCCGGCATAAGCCCGCGTCTTGAACGGGTTTTCACCTTTCAATTCGAGCAGCACGCCAATCTCAACGAGAATCTCCGCCACTTTTTCTTTGTCCATGCCGCCAATATAATTTCAAACCGCCGCGTTCAAAGTTCAAAGTTGTCGGCCCCGCTTTTTGCCATCATGCTCAACCGGATGAATGAACTGCACATCCGGCCGCTGCGTGGCGACGCCGAGGCGCACGCTTGCACGGCGCACCTGGTCGAGTTTGGCCCGTGGCGGACCATCGGCATCACTGCGGAGCGCCTGTTCAAAGATCTCACGAATCCCGAGCGCGCCGTGTTTGTCGCGGAGCGCGGCGGAGAAATTGTCGGCGTGCTCGTGCTGCATCTCGGCGGCTCATTCGACGGCTACGTCCAACTCATCGCCGTGTTTCCAGAATTTCAAAGCCGTGGCGTGGGCCGCCAACTTATCCAGTTCGCCGAGGAAACGATCTTTTCCCGGACGCCAAATGTTTTTTTATGCGTCTCGTCCTTCAACGACCGCGCGCAAAAATTTTACGAACGCCTCGGCTATCGGCGCGTCGGCGAACTGGAGAATTTTTTGGTGGCCGGCCAAAGTGAAATTCTTCTGCGCAAAACGCGCGGGCCGCTGCTCCCCGGCCGGCTGGAAAATCAAAATGACATTTGAGCAGTTCCCGTTTGTTTCTTCGCATTCGTAATCTTAATCTTAATCCTGATCTTCATCGGCCTTGCGCTGGAGATTACGATTATGATTAGGATTATGATTAAGCGAAAAACATTGCCCATCGCGCTGACCATCGCCGGCTCGGACAGCGGCGGCGGCGCGGGCATCCAGGCGGATTTGAAAACGTTCGCCGCGCTCGGCGTCCACGGCACCAGCGCCATCGCCTGCCTCACCGCGCAAAATCCCCGGCGCGTGCTCGCCGTCGCACCGTGTTCGCCGAAAATGCTGCGCCAACAAATCGAAGCCGTTTTTGAAGAACTGCCGCCGGCAGCGGTGAAAACCGGAATGTTGTATTCGGCGGAAAACATCCGCGTCGTCGCCAATTTTTTCCGCACGCCGCACGCCGCACGCCGCACTCCGCCTTTGGTGGTTGATCCGGTGCTGGTGGCCACCAGCGGCGCGCGGTTGTTGCCGGCGGCGGCGGAAAAAGTTTTGCGCGAAAAACTGCTGCCGCTCGCCACACTCGTCACGCCCAATCTGGACGAAGCCGAAATTCTCGCGGGACAGAAAATTTCGTCGCCGGAAGATCTGCGTTCCGCCGCGCGGGCAATTCATTCACGTTTTGGCTGCGCCGTTTTGGTGAAAGGCGGCCATCTAAAAAAGTGCCGCGAGGCGCTGGACGTTTTTTTTGACGGCGAAACGGAACTGCTTTTGTCTGCGCCCTTCGTGCGCGGCCTTCGCACGCACGGCACCGGCTGCACTTACTCGGCGGCGATTTGCGCTGCGCTCGCGCTGGGCCACGATTTGCCGCACGCGGTGGCGCTTGGGAAAAATTTCATCACCGCCGCCATCGCCGGCAGTTATCGCGTGGCCAATCACTTTGCACTCGGTCAAATCCCGGCGGCCACGTTCCAAAATCCGGCGCGGGCGGGATTACGCACACCGGAAAATCCTGTTTAATTCTGCCGTTCCCGGCTAACTTCAAGGCGATGTCCGACACGCTCGTCGTCAACGAAATTTATTTGAGCCTGCAAGGCGAAAGCACCTTCGCCGGGCTGCCGTGCATTTTCATCCGGCTCACGGCCTGCGACCTGCGCTGCTCGTATTGCGACACCGCCTACGCCTTCACCGAAGGCAAAAAGAAAACGCTCGCGGAAATTTTGGCGGAAGTAAAACGCCTCGCGAAACCGTTTTCAATTCCGCGCTCCGCACTCCGCCATCCGCCATTGCCGCTCGTGGAACTGACCGGCGGCGAACCGTTGCTGCAAAAAAATTCCCTGCCGCTGATGCGATCGCTGTGCGATGCCGGTTTCACCGTGTTGATCGAAACCAGCGGCGCGCATGACGTATCCAAAATTGATCCGCGCGTCCGCCGGATCATGGATTTGAAATGTCCGTCGAGCGGCGAAGTGGAACGAAACCGTTTGTCCAACCTCGCGCATTTGAAAGCCGACGACGAAATCAAATTCGTCATCGGCGCGCGGGAAGATTACGAATGGGCCAAGCAGCAGATCGCCACGCACAAATTGGACGCGCTTTGCCCGCTGCTGTTTTCCTGGGTGCATCCGCTCGCGCCGGAGCAGCAGAGCAAGGTTTTGAAAAAAGTTCCCGCCGGCCTCACGCCGATTTCCCGCCGCGAGCTCGCGGAAAAAATCATTGCCGACGCCCTGCCCGTCCGTTTTCAAATTCAGCAGCACAAAATCATCTGGCCGCCGGAACAGCGCGGCGTTTGAAATGAGCACGACCCGGCAACACCAACTGGCCAGGGCGCTTCCCGCGCCGGCGGAGATTCTGAAATGACGCTGACCGAAATGCGCGAACTGCTGGCGAAACGCGACATCCGACTGACGCGCTCGCTGGGACAAAATTTTCTCCACGACGGCAACCAGCTTCGCCGCATCGTGGACGCGGCGGAAATCCAGCCCACCGATAAAATTCTCGAAATCGGGCCGGGGCTGGGGCCGCTGACGGAGCTGCTCTTGGCAAAAGCCGGCGAGGTGCTGGCGATTGAAATGGATGCGCGGCTCGTGGATTTTTTGTGCGAACGGTTTGGCACCGAGGAACGAAATGCCGAACTGCTGACCGGCGCGCTCGAAAGTGAGACCGCCAAGCCAGATGAAAGCGCGACCTTTCATTTATTGCACGACGACGCGCTGGCGTTTCTCAAACGCGAGCCGCGCGACTGGCGCGATTGGAAGCTGGTGGCGAACTTGCCATATTCCGTCGCCTCGCCGATTTTGGTGGAGCTGGCCGCCGGCGTTCGCGCGCCCAAGCTGCTGGTCGCCACGCTCCAGCTTGAAGTCGCGCAGCGGCTGATGGCGCAGGCGGACGACGATGATTACGGCATTTTGACTTTGCTGGTGCAACTCGATTTTGCGCCGCGCGAATGGTTCAAGATTCCGGCGGCGTGTTTTTTTCCGTCACCGGACGTGGATTCCGCGTGCGTGATTCTGGAACGCCGCGCGACGCCGCTGTTGCCGGAAAATTTGCGCGCCAGCTTTGTAAAAATCGTGAAGCGCGCATTCTCGCAGCGACGCAAGATGATGCTGAAATTGTTGAAAGCGGACTGGCCGAAGGAAAAACTGGACGCCGCGTTCGCCGAACTGAACATTTCGCCGATGGAGCGGGCGGAGAAATTGAGTCTGGAACAGTTTGTGGCGTTGACGGGAAAACTTTTCAACCACGAATAAAACATGGGCGAATTTTCGGAAAATATGGAATAATAATTTCATGAATCTCCTTGCTGCTGCTGGCCGCCAGAAATAGAATGATGACTATGTTACCCATTCCAAAAATGGAAACAAGGTTCGGAAAGCTTTATGAGGCGGATTGTTTATCCATACTGCCTCACATTCCTGCTGGCACCGTAGATTTGGTGTTTGCAGACCCGCCATTTAATCTTGGCAAGGAATACAATTCAAAGTTTGATGACGCAGTTCCAGAGCGTAATTATATTTTGTGGTGCGAAAAATGGCTGGTCGAGCTTGTGCGGGTATTGCGACCCGGCGGCGCTCTATTTCTTTTCAATTTGCCCAAATGGAATCTGCCCCTCGGAGCTTTTCTCGGCAAGAAACTAACTTTTAGGCATTGGATTTCTGTTGATATCAAATATTCGCTTCCGATCCCCAAGCGACTTTATCCCTCGCATTACTCGCTGCTTTATTTCATCAAGGGTGACAAGCCGGCAATTTTTCATCCGGACAGGCTTCCGATT
>CAJAQO010000026.1 GCA_903944085.1 uncultured Verrucomicrobia subdivision 3 bacterium | reverse complement strand
GGCAATCTGACGGTGGATGGACAATCCCGGCGGCAAAATGTTCAAATCAGCGGCCGGGGACGGCCGCGCTCCGCCGTCACCGCCCTCGGCGGCATCCCGAACAATGTGCAAGTCGGCGACCTGGGCATGGATGGCCGCATCATCCCATACTCAAACAAGGGACGACGTGGAAATCTTCCCTGCCAAAACCGATGGCGGCGACCAAGCTGACTGACGACCGTTGGAACCTCTGCCGCCACATTGACGCCGCCGCGCTTCACTAATCTGCGGCATGGCAAAAAAAATTTCCGGCGCGAAAACTTCCGCACCTTCCGCTAGTAGGCCTGCGCCGCGTGCGTCGCTTGGTCAGCCGTTTTTTCGTTTTGAGGCTCCCGGCTCATATTTTGGCCTCGCCAGCCATATTTTACACACATGCTTTGACTTGAAGAGTGTTAAAATTAAAAGGCACGGCTTTAGCATGCGCCGGAAAATGTATTTGCGACAGGGGTGTTCACCCCAGCCGATGATTTTTCGGGCGCGCGGATAAAATGGAGGTCATCTTTCAAGACCACCATCGTTTGCGGAATCGAAATATGAATTCCTTCCTGGTTAAAACGCTTCACGGCCTGCTCCAACAAATCACATCGGAATGTGATTGCGGTTAAAGCATCCGCGCACCAGGCGTCGAGGGAAAGCGTGACGCCGGAATTGCCCAACTGCGTCAGCGGACAACCGCAAACCTGCTTTGCTTGGGGATGCTTGCCGGCCAGATCGAGCAGAATGGCACGGGCTTTATCAATGTCCGAATCATAGCTGATGCCGATCAGCACGGAGCAAATCACGCGCGGGTCATTGGCGGTCAGGTTGATGTTCGTCTGGCTGGCCATGACGCTGTTGGGAACGACCACCCGCCGATTGTCATCCGTCTTGAGCAAGGTGTAGCCGAGGGTGAGACTTTCCACGAAACCAGTTTCCACGCCCGACGGCGCGATCACCTGCAAACGGTCGCCCAGCTTGAAGGGCCGATAGAGCAACAAAGAAATTCCGGCGATGAGATTGCCCAGCGTGTTTTGCGCCGCGAAGCCGACGATCAACGAGATCATGCCGATGCTGGTCAACGACGCCGCGCCCAAACCGGACAGGGCCGGAATAAAGTGCGCGTAGGCGGCGAACGCAAAAACATAGACCGCGTAACGGGACAATTTGGCGAGGAACTTGACGGCCATCAAATCCAGATGGTCGTGTTTGTCGTGCGCCAGCATCCGTTGCACGGCCACGCGCAAAATGCGTCCGACGAGCCAGGCGAGAAATACGAAAATAACCGCGAACAAGAACGCGCCTTGGAGCGTGGATGGGTCGGCTAATCCACCGGTTTTAATTTGATCGAAGAAATGCATGGTTTGTTGGTCGAGACGATTATGGCTTGGTTCTAACGTCACTTAATCAAGTGACGATGGCTTCAATCAGCCCACAGACACGCCGAGGATTCGACCGATTACGGCAGTTACGGTCATAGCTAGAGCACCGCCGATGGTGACACGCAGCGCTGCCCGGCCAAGCGGCGCGCCACCGAGATGACCACCAAACGCTCCCAGCGCCGCGAGACTCACCAGCGAGAAGACGGCAATCATAGGAATACGCCAAGCCGCCGGCGCGACGAGCAGAGCCACGATTGGCACTATGGCAAAGGAAGCGAAACTTGCCGCCGAGATCCATGCCGCTTGCAGCGGACGCGCAAGCGATGCCTCATCAATCCCAAGTTCATCGCGCATATGTGCGCCGAGCCGGTCATGCGCGCTAAGTTGTTCCGCAACTTTCAGTGCGAGTTCTTTATCCAAACCTCGTTTCACATAAATCAGCGCAAGCTCCTCCAATTCGGCCTGTGGTTCCGTCGCCAGTTCTTGTTTTTCCAGCCCGATGTCCGCCTGCTCCGCGTCGCGCTGCGAGCTGACCGAAACATATTCGCCCACAGCCATGGACATCGCGCCGGCAACCAACCCCGCCACACCGGCGACCAAAATGGCCACCTTCGGAGCGGAGGAAGCCGCGACGCCGATCATAAGGCTCGCCGTCGAAACGATGGCATCGTCCGATCCCAGCACGGCGGCGCGCAACCATCCCGCCCGCCCGCTGCGGTGCATTTCCGCCTGACCAGTGACAGCGGGGGGCTTTGTCTTCATATTTTAACCGGCGCGTTTTCGCAACCGAATGGGGAGCATTTTAGCCGGTGGATTATTTCAGCGAGCTATGGTTTCAAGTCAGCTTCAACATTGATGAGCACATCCACGCTATTGCCGATCAAGCCTTGGTCGGCTGCGATGTCGAAATCGCGCCGGTCCAACGTGAGCTTGGCTTCCCAGCCTGAGATCGCGGCACCTTTCATGCCCGGGCCAAAGCCAAGCGACGTAACCTTAAGCACGACTTCCTTGGCGACGTTCTTCATCGTAAGCGTGCCAGTGACCGCGTAGGTGTTATCGCCGGTGCTTTTCCAAGACTCGCTCTTGAAAGTCATGGACGGAAACTGGGCGGCGGCGAAAAAATTGGTGGAGCGTAAATCATCGTCGCGCATCTTCGTGTTGGTGGTGATGCTGGACACTTCGATGACGGCTTCGACCGTGCTGTTTTCAAGATGGTCACGATCCACGACGATGGTTCCTTTCACCTTGCTGAAATATCCGGGCACCTTGGTGAAAAAATGGGCGATGGAAAATCCGACCCAAGTATGCACCGGATCAATGTTATAGGTTTCGACGGCGGCTTTGGCGGATGCCAGTGAGCCGATTGTGATTCCGGCAATGATGAGAGAGAGTATTGAGCGTTTCATAGTTTTGTTGGTTCGATTATTTTGCTTTTGTGGATTCTTCTTTCGGAAAGTCAGCTCCCCGCGCAATTGCTTCCACGGCTGAGAAATCCTTGCGTAACTCTGCGAGCTTGGCCATGGCTCCTTCGTAAGCATCATTGCCCAGCAGCAGATGACGCGGCGGTTTGGACGATTCCACCGCAGCGATGAGGGCTTTAACGGCGCGCACGGGGTCGCCAGGCTGCTTGCCGGAATCGGCGCGAAGCTCTTTCCGCCACGCGCCCGCCGTTTTCGCGTAGTCGGCAATTTGTTTTTTACTTTCATTCGCCGACCGTCCGGCCCAATCCGTGCGAAAACCGCTTGGCTCAACCACGATGACTTTGATGCCCAGCGGTTCCACTTCCTGCAATAGCGCGCCGGACAAACCTTCGACGGCAAATTTGGTCGCGTTGTAAAATCCCAGCGCCGGCGCAGAACGCAGCCCGGCGAGTGAAGAAGTATTGACGATGCAACCTTTGCGACGCTCACGCATTCCCGGCAACACCGCTTGAATCATCCGGCTCATGCCGAACACATTGATCTCAAACATTCGGCGCACTTCGCTCTCCTCGCCTTCTTCGATCGCCGCGAAATAACCGATGCCCGCGTTGTTCACGAGCACGTCAATGCCGCCGAACTTTTCCTCGGCCGCTTTGATGGCCGCATCAATCTGGCTTTGATCCGTTACATCGAGTTTGAGCACCAAAGCCTCGCCCTTGGAAGCCAACGCTTCTACCTGCTCAGGTTTGCGTGCCGTCACCACCGTGCGGAATCCGCGCGCCAGCGCCTGAGTAGCTAGTTCGCGGCCGAAGCCAGTCGAGCATCCGGTGATAAACCAAACGGGCTTCTCCGTATTTACTGATTTCTTATTTTTAGTAGTCATAATTTTTAAATGGTTAGGAGCACCTTCCGGTGCTTCATTTCTTTTGGGACTCAAGTTGCCAGTCGGCATAAGTCACTCTGGGAATTTGGTAGAACGCATCTCGCGTTTTCACGTATGCGCCCAGACCGTTCATCCGCCCAATCGCATGAAGTTCTTCGGCGCGGATGTAGTGGCCGGTCGGATCAATGAATTCATCTTTTACATGAATCGCCACGACTTGGCCCAAAACGATCCGGTTGCGGCCAATTTCCAACGTCATAACTTCTCGGCATTCCAAGCTCGCGGGCGCGGCGGCGAGGCGGGGAACTTTTACGATCAGCGACGGCTCCGTTTTCAAAGCCGCGATTTTCAACACCTTGATCTCCGGCGGAAAATCAATCGCAGTGAAATTCATGGTTTCCGCGACCGCTTCGTTCACGACATTGACGACGAACTCACCCGTGCTGCGAATATTTTGAGCCGTCTGTTTTGCCATCGTGCCCGGTCCGGGTTTGTTGGCGATGCCCACGGCCACGATCGGCGGGTCCATGCCCACATAATTGAAAGCGCTGAACGGCGCGGCATCCAATTGCCCGGCCGCATTCAGGCTGGTAATCCACGCAATGGGCCGGGGCGCGATCAAGCCGCAGAGCAAACTGTAAATTTGCTTCCGTTCAGCATTGGCAAGATTGAGCTGCATAAATTTGGGTTTTAATCAGCCTAGCAGATGCCTTGGCTGACATTGCTGGCCATTAAGATCATGCCGGCGCGTCAATCGAACTCACGCGCACCAGCTTTTTGTTCACAAATTCCTGAATGCCCAAGCTGGAAAGTTCGCGACCGTAACCGGAATTCTTGATGCCGCCGAACGGCAATTCCGCAGAAGTCCACGTTGGATGATTGATGAAGACCATGCCGGTATCAATGCGGCTGGCCACGCGTTTGTCGCGTGCGATATCCGCCGTGAATACCGATCCGCCCAGGCCGAACTCCGAATCATTTGCCAAGGCCACGGCTTCATCC
>CAJAQO010000025.1 GCA_903944085.1 uncultured Verrucomicrobia subdivision 3 bacterium | reverse complement strand
GCCAGCGCGGGAAATTCTCGCCGGTTGGATCCGCAATGCCGACGGTTTCTCCTTGGCCGGTGAATATGACGATGCCGAAACGGCCATCGCCAAGCTGCCCATTGACAAGCCTTCCGTGGTGCTGTTCGACATCAATCTGCCCGGCATGAACGGCATCGAATGTGTCCGCCGCCTCAAGCCGCGCCTGCCCGACACGCAGTTCGTCATGGTCACGGTTTACGAGGATGCCAACCATATTTTCAACGCCCTGTCCGCCGGCGCTTCCGGTTATCTGTTGAAACAAATGCGGCGCACTGAACTGCTCGATGCGCTCCGGGATGTTCACGCCGGCGGCTCGCCGATGAGCAGCCAAATCGCGCGCAAGGTGGTGCAGAATTTTTACCGCAACGAAACGCAAAACAACGGGGCAACCGTGGAGCTTTCCGGGCGCGAACGCGAAGTGCTCGAACTCCTGGCGCGCGGCTTTCTTTACAAGGAAATCGCCGAGATGCTCAAGATCAGCGTGCAGACCGTCAACACTTACATCCGCCGCATTTACGAAAAACTTCACGTCCGCTCACGCGCCCAGGCCGTCGCCAAATACGCGCATCTGCCGATGGGCTCCACGCATTGACTTTTTTCTGAAACACGCGCGGCGGTGAAAGTGGCGCAAGGTCGGCAGCGGCTAGAAATGGATGTCTGGCTCGGCCGGCGGCGGGCCGGGAAGATGGCTGGCGGGCACGCGGGGCGGCACAACAATCATGGACGGGGATTGATTTTTATTGGAAATGGAATGGGTTCGCCCACGCGCCAGGTCGAGCATCTGCCGCATGCCGGGTTTATTTGTGGAATAAAGCATGGCGGTGGTTTCCGTGATCAAATCCTGCTCGTAAGCCTTCAGCAAAGATTGTTCAAAGCTGTGCCAGCCGGCGTGTTTGCCGGACTCGATGATTTCGGACAGCCGGCGCGAATCATTTTCGCCCAGAGAAATCGCCTCGTGTGTGCGCAGGCTGTGGCCCATGACTTCGGTGACCAGCAACCGCCCGCTGGTTTTCTTGGGCACGAGCCGCTGGCCGATGACGTAACGCAGGCAGCTCGCCAGCCGTTCGCGAATCTGCTTCTCCTCGTCTTTCTGGAACATGCCCAGAATGCGGTTGATGGTTTGCCCGGCGCTGATCGTATGCAGCGTGCTGTAAATCATCAGACCCGTTTCGCTGGCATTCAGCGCAATTTCCATGGTTTCACGGTCGCGGATTTCACCAACCAAAACCACCTTGGGCGCCTGTCGCAAAGCCGAGCGCAGGCCCTCGGAAAAAGTGAAGAAGTCGTGCCCCAGTTCCCGCTGGCTGATCGCCGCCTTGGCGTGCGTATATAAATACTCAACCGGATCTTCGAGCGTGATGATGTGGATATTGCTGGTGTGGTTGATTTCATTTAACAGCGCGGCCAGCGTCGTCGTTTTGCCGTTGCCCGAAGCGCCCGTGACAAAAGTGATGCCGTTTTTTTCTTTGATGACTTCACGGAACACTGGATTCAACCCCATCGTGTCAATCGAGGGCACCAGCGGCTTGAGCAGGCGCAGAACCATTGCGAAGTTTTTATACTCCTTATAAATGTTCACCCGAAACCGGCAATAATCTCGAAAGGTATAGCTGCAATCGCAGGCGCCGCGCTCCTGCAGATCCTGCAACAGCTTGGGGCTGCCATCAATGATGACGCGGGCGAGTTGTTCAATCAGGGCGGCATCCTGCGGCGGGGCGGGCCACGCGATGTCCGGAGTTTTCAGCAAACCATGCACCTCCGCTTGCGGAAGTTTTCCGGGAATGAACAGGATGTCCGAAATGTCCTCGCTGCTGGCAATGATCGCGCCCAACACCTCGTCGAGTTTTTGAGTGTTCGACATAGCATGATTGATAACTCTTTGGCGAACCGGTAACAACTTTTTTCTCCAAGTCAGACAAGTTCAGTTATGCTTTCCAATTCCAGCCGGCTACCGATGCCCGGCTGGGGTAAGGTCGAAGACAGATTGACCTTGCTGGTAATTACCCGCAGACTAAAAAGCTGAAGGCGGACATCGTCATTGTTCGCGTTCAACCCTATGACTGCACAAACTGAGCCAGCTCCGGTCGCCCCGGTCGTTACCAAGCGCAGCGACCTTGAAATCAAGGACGCCCAGCTTATTTTTGGATCCATCTGGCGGGAGCTGGAATCGGAATTCGGTCACGAACACATGCGCTTTCCCAAGGAGATCATCCTGCTGGGCGGCGCGCCCGGCGCCGGCAAGGGCACCAACACCGCCTTCATCGCCAAAGTCCGGGGCTTGACGTGCCAGCCCATCGTGATCAGTTCGCTGCTCAATTCGCCCGCCGCCCGCGCGCTGAAAGATGCCGGCAGCATGGTCGGCGACCGCGATGTGATCGGTTTGGTCCTGCGCGAACTGCTGCGCGCGGAATTTCATGACGGGGTGATTCTGGACGGCTTTCCCCGCACGCAGGTGCAGGTCGAATGCTTGAAGCTGCTGGTGGACAAAATGCAGGCGCTGCGACGCGAGTTTTACAACACGCCCTTGAGCATTCATTTTCGCCAGCCGACGATTCACATCATGGTGCTCTTCGTGGATGAAAAGGAATCCGTGGCCCGCCAACTCAAGCGCGGGCGCGAAACCAAAGTGCTCATTGAACTGGCCGCGCGCACGGCCGACAGCCCGCAGCCGGAAGACCGGCCGACCGATCACGACGAATCACTCGCCCGCCGGCGCTACCGCGTGTTCAAGGAACAAACCTGGGAAGCTTTGCAGTCGTTGAAGGAAATTTTCCATTATCACTTCATCAACGCCCAAGGCCCGGTGGCGGAAGTGGAGGAAAACATCCTGCGCGAACTGGAATATCAAAGCACGCTGGAACTTGACTCGCGCACGGTGGACCGGCTGCGCGGCGTGCCCGTGGCCAGCGATATCATCATCCACGCCCGCCAGGAACTGGTGAAACGGCTCGACAGCTACGAACTGGAACACGGCCGGCTCTTTGCCAAAGTGGTCGCGTTCATCGAAAATAAAATCATCCCCATCGTCCTGCGCCACGCGATTTCCGGCACGGCGCACATCAACGCGGAAGACAACCTGCTGGACAATCCGCTGGCGCTAGCCATGTTGATTGATGTGTTTTCCGAACGCGGCTATCACGCCGGCGTGGACATCCACCGGATTGAAATTCCGGATCAAATCGAACTCTCAACCGGCAAGCTGACGTGTCGCACTAAAAAAGTTTTTCGGATTGAAATCCGGTTTCAAGGCTCGGAAATTCGTCGCGGCTGACGGCGGCGCAATGGGTGCTCCGGTGCCAGCGGCGCGGTCTTCGCGCGGGTGGCAAACCCTCGGAAAGTCCTTGGCCGTGGGTAAATGATTCAATTGGCCGCGGTCAAGCCTGCCGGCTTAAGGCGACGCGGGAGGTTGCCGGAAATCACGCACCAGTTGGAGTCACGGCAATCATCCAAGTAAGTATTCGTTTATATTCAGCTCACCAAGCGCAACCCTGACGGAAAATCGAGGCTGATTTTGCAGGGTTTTTGTAAATTAAAATTGGTAATTTAGTCTATCAAAAATTGTTATTGACACGGCGGCCGGTTTTTGCTTATATCAAAACAATATTTGTTGATTGGAGAAGTCAGGGATGAAACCTCGAGCTTGGCTGGAAATCATCCAGCCGCATTTGCCTATGAAAACAAGTCCGGTTTTTCTGAGTCTCGTTGCGGGCCTGGTTCTGTGGGAACCAGTTGTTTCCCCAGCCGCGATTTCCACGAATCTTGATTTGGCCATTGGCAAGACCGCCAGCGTTGGTTCCGTGAATGTCGGCGGTGCGCTTTCATTTCAGTTGGCGGTGACGAATCTGGGACCGGCTGTCGGAACGAGCGCCACCGTCGCGGATGTGTTGCCCGCCGGGTTTCAGTATGTGTCGTTCGCCGGACCGGGAACTTATAATTCCGCCAGTGGCCAATGGAATTTTGCGCCGGGAAGTCCTGGCGCCATTTCCGTTCTAACCATTTCCGTGTTGGCGACCAACGCCGGTTCCTGGCTCAATGTCGCGACCATCCAAAGCTCCATTCCTACCGACAACAATTCGCTCAACAACACGGCCTCAGCCAGCGTAACGGTGAATCCGGCCATCAATACCAATCCGCCGATTGTGCTGAACTGCTCCTCAAACATCACGGTGGCGGCGACCAGTTCCGGTGGGGCCACGGTCTTTTTCACGGTGACCGCCAGCGGTGGTTGCTCGCCGCCAAATATTCTGGCCAATCCGCCCAGCGGCAGCACCTTTCCGGTTGGCACGACGACGGTGTTGGTGGCTGCCAGCGATACCTGCGGCACCACCACGAATTGTTCGTTCCAAGTGACGGTGGTCAACCCGCCGATCAATCTCAACTGCTCCTCCAACATCACGGTCACGGCGACCGGTTCAAAGGGCATAGCGGTATTCTTCACGGCGACGGCGACTGGTGGTTGCAGTCCGCCGCCGAACATCATCGCCAATCCGCCGAGCGGCAGCACGTTCCCAACGGGCACCACGACCGTAACCGTAACGGCCAGTGACACCTGCGGCACATTCACCAATTGCAGCTTCCAAGTGATCGTGCAGCCGCCGGTGTATCCGCCGATTGTATTAAATTGTTCGTCGAATCTCACCGTCAACGCGACTAGTGCCAGCGGTGCAACTGTGTTCTTCACCGTGACGGCCAGCGGTGGTTGCAGTCCGCCGACGGTGATAGCCAATCCGCCGAGCGGCAGCGCGTTCCCGGTGGGCACGACAACCGTTCTTGTGACCGCCAGCGACAGTTGCGGCAACAGCACCAATTGCTCGTTTCAAGTGACCGTGGTTAAGCCGGCGATTGTTTTGAATTGTTCCTCGAACCTTACGGTCAATGCCACCAGTTCCGGAGGAGCAACCGTATTTTTCACGGTCACCGCCAGCGGCGGTTGTAGTCCGCCGCCCAACATTATCGCCAATCCGCCGAGTGGCAGCACATTCGCTGTTGGCACGACGACGGTCTTGGTGACTGCCAGCGATAATTGCGGTAGCAGCACAAATTGCAGTTTCACGGTGACGGTGAATCCATTGTCCAACCCGCAAGCCGATTTGCAAATCACGAAAACGGTTGCCACCAATGTTGTTTTGGTCGGTGGCTTGGTGAACTTCACGATCACCGCCACCAACTTAGGACCGAACACGGCTTCCAACATCATCATCGCGGACGTGTTGCCGGCAGGGCTGGCTTACAACGGTTCCGGCTCGCCCGGTGGCACAAGTTACAATCCGGCCAACGGCATGTGGGCCATCGCGTCGCTCGCCGCCGGCAACGGCTACGCACTCGCACTTACAGCGCTGGCCACCAACGCCGGCACATTCACCAACACCGCGTCGCTAACTGTTTCGACGCCGCCGGATACCAACACCGCCAATAACTCCGCCAGCGCAGCGGTGACCGTGACGACGGCTCTACCGCCGACGGATCTGGTGTTGACCAAAGCTGTGAGCACCAATCCGGCCGGGCCTTACACGAATGCCATTACGGCTTTTACCGGCCAGACGATCTACTTCCAAATTGGAATCCAAAACGCCGGTCCGGCTAACCCAACCAACATTGTCATTAACGATCCGTTGCCGCCCGGCCTGACTTATGTTGCTTCCACGAGCTACTCATATAATACCAACACCGGCGTATGGACGATCGGCACGTTGGTTGGTAACGGAACTTATTTCATGTATCTTGATTGTGTGGCCACGAATCAGGGCACGTTCACCAACATCGCAGTCGTGCCGGTGCCGAACGGGGTGAGCGATCCGAACTTGTCGAACAACACCGCGACAGCGAGCGTGCAAGTTTATCAAGTATATTCCATCTCCGGCTATGTCCGCGGTTGCCAGAGCAACGGGCCGGCCATACCGCATACCACCATGAATTTGTCCGGCACCGCCAGCAGTTCAACGCTGACGGACACGAATGGATTTTATGTCTTCTCCAATGTGATCGCGGGCGGCACTTACACCATCACGCCGGCGCAGCCGGGGAACAACTTTAGTCCCGCAAGCGCGACTGTAATCTTGAATGCCAACACTAACTTGCCGGTGTTCATTGGTTCGATTGGCCAAATCCGCGGCAAGTTGAGTTACAACACAAACGGCACCGGCGTGGCGGGCGCGCTCGTGAACCTTACCGGGGCCCAGACCAGAATGGTGATGAGTGATGTCAATGGTGTTTATGCGTTCACTAACACGCCGCCTGGAAACTACACGGTGACGCCGATTGCGACGAACGGATTTACCTTCACGCCGACCAACGCCGCCGTCACGGTATCCGCAACCAATTGCGTGGCGCAAGCCAACTTCACCGCCGCCAGCCGCAATGTATTGCTCGTCGCGCTGGAGGTGGTGCAAGTGATTCAGGATTGGAGCAACAGCGTGCCGCTGATCCAGTCGAAGAAGACATTTCTGCGCGCGCATTTGCAACTGCCCACCAACGGACCGGCCGTCTTGATCCAAGGCGCAAAACTTTATCGCCAGGGTGTGACCGATCCGCCGCTGGACCCGTATGCGCCCGGACGCAGCCCGGATTTGCTGGTGCAGACCACCAACGCCGCCGCACTGCGCGGCATGTTCAACCAGAGTTTGAACTTTGAACTGCCGCCAAGCTGGACTGTCGGAACAGTTGCGTTGCAATTCGTCGCGACAAACAACGTGACCGTGATCCCCACGAACACCGTGGCCGCCAACAGTCGGGTGCAAGTGCAATTCATTCCATCGGCCATCTTCCAAGTTAAATTCTTCAACATGTATTGGACCAACAGCGCCGGCGCCCGCCTCCGCGTGGACGACGCCACGATGGGCGATTTGCCGCAGCGGTTGCTGTCCATCTATCCCGTGCCGAGTGTCCGGGCGCGCTTTGGCGTGCAAGCGGTGCCTCCTAGCGCCATGAAGGCAAACGGCACGCCCGACCTTTACAAAGTGAACGATATGCTCAACGCGCAGTGGTTGTTCGACTGGCTCTTCGTGGGCGGCTCGGGCAACCAGATTTATTACGGCACGTTTGCCAAGGCGCCTGGCGTCAAGCCGCTGGGCACGGCGCTCGGCATCCCTGGCAATGTCGCCTCGGGCTTTATTCCGGTGCCCGCAAGTCAGGCGAACTTTTACACGATTGACCGCCATACCCATTCGCATGAAATTGGCCACAGCATGGGCCGGCCGCACGATGTGAGCGCCGCATTATTCGGCACCACTGTTAGCGGCGGCGAAACTCTGGCGCTTGGCCCACCCACTTGCACCGGAATTGTCGGGCCAACCAACATCACCTATCCGTTGTTCCAGCGTGTGCCACAACCAGGTGGCCCGCTCAAACCGGCGCTCGGCCCGATGGCCAGCGGCAACAATGCGTTGATTTATGGACTCGATACGCTCACGTTGAGCAGTGCGCCCACCGTCAATCCGGTGGCGGATCCGAACATCTATTTCGATTTCATGAGTTATTGCGACGTGGTGCCACTTGATGTGTGGTCGTCCACTTACACTTACAATGCGTTTTATAATGCTGTGACCAATCGCTTCACAACGCCGCCGCCACCGGTCGGCGGTGGCGGACCATCGCGCGCCTGGTTGTTCGTTCGCGGAGTCATAGATTACGCCACGAACACCCTCCAATTCCTGCCGTTCATAAAGTTCAACACCACGGTCACCAACATTCCGCCCAGCCCGCCGCCCGGCCGCTATGCGGTGGTGACTTACGATACCTTGGGCAATGTGATGAACGTCATTCCTTTCACCCCGGACGATTACGCAGTTGAAGAGGACGACGACCCGGCTGGCGACTTCCTGATTCCTGTGCCGGTGACTACGGCCCTTGGGCAAGTGCAAATCTGGGACACTGTTAATAACATCCTGCT
Source organism: uncultured Verrucomicrobia subdivision 3 bacterium (assembly GCA_903944085.1). Taxonomy (GTDB): domain Bacteria; phylum Verrucomicrobiota; class Verrucomicrobiia; order Limisphaerales; family UBA11358; genus UBA11358. Next base: position 3,499 of record CAJAQO010000025.1, on the reverse strand, counting down.
GGCCGACATCGTCGGCAGCACCAACCCACCCACGGTCAGCGGCGTATCGCTGCTTTCAACCAACGGCGGAGCGTTCAATGGTTCCGGTCTGCTGGAGTTGACTTGGACCGGTTCGGACGCCGACCCGAATGCGAATCTGACCTACCTCGTGCAATACAGTCCGGACAATGGCACTTCCTGGCAAACTCTGGAAATGGATTGGCCTGGACAAGGTTCTGAAATTGACACCGAAAATCTGGACGCCAGCATGCACGCCATGATTCGGGTTTTTGCCTCCGATGGTTTCAACACGTCTGATCCGGCTTACACCAGCACTTTCGTGATCTCAAATCATCCGCCGGTTCTCACCGTGCTGGCACCGCAGAATGGCACGACGTTCATCGGCGACGAGCAGCTTTCTTTGGAAGCAACCGCCGACGATTTGCAAGATGGTCCGCTCGACGGCAGCAGCGTGCAATGGTCGTCGAGCCGCGATGGTTCGCTGGGCTACGGCGCGGTGCTGAATCTTGCGGCGGGAGCTTTGAGCGAGGGCGTGCATGTCATTACCGTCACCGCCACCGACGCCGAAGGTTTGAGCAGCAGCGCGCAAATGACGATCCAGGTGATCCGCCAATCGCCACCCACGCTGGCCATCCAGCAGATCGGAAATCAAATCCAATTGACTTGGCCATCATCCGTGACCAACTACATCCTAGAAAGCACCACTAGCTTGTTGCCGATGAACTGGAACGCCATAACGAATGCGCCTGTGGCCGCTGACATCTTGCAAACCGTCAACTTGAACCTGTCCACCACCAACCGGTTCTTCCGGCTGCGGATGCCTTAGTTTAAAACTTTTCACACAATTGGAAAAATGCTTGCCGGTTGAACTTTCGGCCAGACGGTTTGCGTGCTGCGCGAAGGCCGCAGGCGCAGATCATTGACACCGGTCGCGAGGGTCGGCTCCTGATGGCGGCGGCGGGTGGATTTTTTAATGCGCATGTGCTTTTCGGTGACGAATAGTTCGTGGCCGCCACGCAACGCGTCTGCGGTGGCATGAAAATCAAACCGGGAACTTTACGCGGCCAGGACTGATAGTTTTTGGTTTGCGCGAGCGATGACCGTCTGGGTGGCGGCGTCTGTGTCGAAAACGGAATTCAAGCCTTGCGGTTCGCAGGGCGGGTCGCCCAGAAATTCGCCGGCGGAATTTGGGGGCGAGCCGGCGCGGCCTTCGCCAGCCCACGCCCAGAAATTGGCGGCCTGCAATGCGCGGCCCGCCGCGCACGATTCCGCGACTTGCTCGAACATCCGCCGGTAGTATTCGTCACGCGCCGTGGTCGGCGAACCGGGTGAATAATTTTCGTGGTCGCGCGGCAGGCCGAATTCCTCCAGCACGAGCGGTTTTTTCAAGACATCCGTGGCGATTTTATTGTGCTGCTCGACGTGCTCGCGCGCCTTGCCGGCGGCAATTTCAAACTCCGCGCCGAGTTGCGGCTCTTGCAGCCAGCCCCAATTTTTCAGCCACATGTGGACGGTGACGTAATCAATCGCCGGCGTTTTGTGCGCAGCAATAAAATAATCCGGCTGGCCCAGGCTGCCCTGAATGCCTTCGCTGCCGGTGCCGACGAGGTGATTCGGATCTTGCGCGTGGATGAAACGCGCGGTGGCGTCCACCCAGTTGCAAAAGATGGGCACATCCTTTTCCGCCAGGCTGTCGTCGGCGCACGGGCGCGGCTCGTTGGCCAGCTCCCACGTCATGATGGCGGGATCGTCGCGATAAATCCGGCCGTTGATCGTGTTGCGACGGTGGATAAGTCGCGCGGCAAATTCGCGATAAAGCTCCACGGCGGCGGGCGTCTGGTAAAAGCGGGCGGAGAATTGCATGAACGCGTGCCAGTCGCCCTTGGCCATCACTGGCAGGTCCGGATCGGGAATGTTTTCACCGGTGACCCAGCGGACATATTGCGCAAAGCTGCCGGACCACTGCCAATAATTGGAAAGAAACAGAATCGCGCGCTGGTTGCGCTTCGCCATTTCGGCGAGGCAAAAATCCAGTCCGACGAGCAGCGCCTCATCCTGCACATGCGGCGCGCGGTTGATGCCGCGCGGAATCGCCCCGGCGAGCGGCGACGTTTCCGAACCGGCGAGCAGGCGAAGATTATTCACCCCCAGCTTTTGCAATTGATCGAGTTCGCGCCCGAGCCGCGCGCGTCCGCCCGGCCGCGCCGCGTCGCTCAAGTAGCCGCCATACCACAGATTCGCGCCGACATAAAAATACGGTCGGCCGCGCAGATAAAATTGTCCATTGCGAATGCTGACAAACTCATCGGCGCGAGGCGATCTCCCGGCTAGTTGCGCGCAACCGGAGGCGATCACGGGCATGGCCAGCGCGGCCGTTTGGATAAATTTACGGCGGGAAACTTGGGAAGAGTTCATAATTTTTGCCAAGGTGAATGGATCCGCAAAATAGTAAGCAAATTTTTCCGTCTGAAAAGCCCCGGCGTTGTCCCGCGTTTTGATGACATCGTTTTTGCAGACATCCGGCTAGAATACAGCACAATTTCCGGACGAACCTTGGCAGCGAAGATGACGAACGTCCCGCAACCAAAACTGTTTTTGAAAACCGCCCGCGCGCTGAAAATTTTTCTCGCCGTGCCGCTGCTGTTTCTGGTGCAAACTGATTTTGCGTTTGCAGCGGACACTCCGGTCACGCCCGGCGCGTCGCGCGAAGCGCAGTCGTTGCTGACGTTTTTCGCCAACACCTACGGAAAAAAAATCATTTCCGGCCAGCAGGACGGCTGGCGGCGAACCACCAACGGCTTGAGCGCGGAACTGAATTATATCACCAACACCACCGGCAAATTGCCCGCGCTGCTGGCAATGGATGTTTCAGGCTTAACCGACAAATCGCCGCGCCGCGACACTCAGCACCGGTTGATGCAACACGCCGCCGACTGGTTCAACCAGCGCAACGGCATTGTCGAATTTTGCTGGCACTGGCGCGCGCCGCTGAATGAGCCGGCGTTTTACACGAAGGAAACCACGTTCGACATTTCGCGCGCCGTCACGGAAGGCACGCCGGAAAATGCCGCGGTGTTGCATGACTTGGATTTGATCGCTGGTGAACTGGAGGTTTTGCGCGACGCGCATGTGCCGGTGTTGTGGCGTCCGTTGCACGAGGCGAACGGCCGCTGGTTCTGGTGGGGCATGGGCGGACCGGAGCCGATGAAAAAACTCTGGCGCCTGATGTTTGAAAATTTCACCGGCAAGCATCACCTGGATAATCTGATCTGGGTTTTTTCGCCCGGCGCGGAAACGGATTTGGCCGCGTGGTATCCCGGTGACGCGTTCGTGGACATCGTCGGCCAGGATCATTATCCGATTGACGGCAACCACGGCTCGGCGAAAGATGTTTTTGACGAGCTTGCCCAAATGACGCGCGGCCAAAAACTCATCGCGCTGGGCGAGAACGGCCCGGTTCCCGATCCGCAACTGCTCGTGCATGAAAAGGCGGGCTGGC